>JAQIDF010000290.1 GCA_027858145.1 Prolixibacteraceae bacterium
ACACCGCTTTGGGCAATAAACGACATGCTGTACGAAATCCGTTTTGTGGCCTGATAATTTAAAACAGTTTTCAGCGAATGACGGCGGTCGTAATCATAATCGTACCATTCACCATCCATTATGTTCGGGAACGAACGGGTCGATTTTGACAAGGTATAACTTCCCCACCCCGATAGTTTCCCGAAGTTTCCTTTCCACATAAGCTCCATGCCGTAAGCCCTGCCTTGTCCGGCTACAATTTTGTCCGACAAGGCAAAAACTTCGTGCCTGTCCTGCAATAAATCGAAAGTATAGGTACGTGAAATATCTTTGTAATAGAGGTTTGCCGACAAAGTATGCTTCCCGTTTATCCGCTTTTCAGCACCCAGGATAAAATGTTCGGAAACACTGGGCCGGTTACCAACTAAGGGGTAATAATAATCGAGAAACTGGTTAAACTCAAATTCCTGCGTATTCATACTCACAATGTATTGCTTGTACAAACCGTAAGCTGCCTGTATTTTAAAATCACGCGGAAGATTGACAACCATATTCACCCGCGGTTCGTATAGATATTCACCTTCATTAAAACGAGTTACCCTAAGACCCGGACGCAACGTAAGCATCCCGGCCGTGATTTTATCTTCAGCAAAAAACGCGAGTAAATCAGGTGTTCTATGCGCGCTTCCATTATCAATTCCATTCAGCGCCGATGCATTCATAAACCGAAAACGGCTGTATTCGGCACCGGCTTTTATTTCATTCCAGATAAAAGGCTTGTAGCTGATACTCGTTTTCGCGGTATAATCATCAACCCTGCTTTTAAAAGATGTAGAAGTATCGTAGCCCACATCCTCAATCAGCATGTTCATTTCAGTTGAATTATCGGCACGGTGTAACGATGCCGACACCTGTGCACGGAGAAAGACCTTTGGGCTTATTACCGACCGAAAAATGGCCGTGGCAATGTTGTTGTTCCATCGATTCACCCATTTCAGGCTCATATCGTTAAAAACATCTTCCATGTCAAGTGAATTTCCAATATACTTGTAATAATTATTGAAATCGAGGTTTGTGTGGTCACGCGAACCAAAATATTTTAAGGTTAACCGGTTCCGTGCATTAAAGCGGTGGGTAAGCGACAGGTTTACATCGTAGAAATAATTATTGCTGTACATCAGAAAATTACCAGGAATATCGTAATTAAAGCGGCCGGCAGCCATCATCGTTGTTTTTTCGCCAATGGGAAACTCCAAAAACACCTTCGATTCAGTAGTTGATGGGTGAATTTCACCATGCAGACTGCTGTTGTTTCCGTCTTTAGTAGCAATATTGATAACCGAAGAATTGCGGCCTCCATACTCAGCACCGAAACCACCCACCATCATATCTACATTTTTCACCGTTTGCATATTGAAAATTCCGGTTGACGAGATAAAGTGATACGGATTATAGATGGTTACCCCATCGAGCATAATCAGGTTTTCACCCGGGTCGCTACCCCGCACTGAAACCAGTGGCGAAAATGGTTCTGTTGGCTCGATACCGGGCAGATAACGTAAGGCCTTAAACACATCGTTGCGTGCAGTTGGAATGCTCTTAATTGCTTTGGGCGTAAGTGTATGATGGCTGATTTCAACATCGCGGTCGCCAAGGTGTTCTGGGCCTTCACCCATAATAACAACCTGATCAAGTTCGATATCGGTCGGTTGCAACTCAATTTCTACAAAAGTTGAATTTTTACCATTTAACTTAACCTGACGTTCAAGAGATTTATACCCCATGTACGAAATTAAAATATTGAATTGCTGTTTTTCGATACCGGGCAAGCTAAAGAAACCATTCTCGTTTGTAATGACCCCTCGTGGATTATCACCTTTCAGAATAACAGTAGCATTTACCAGTGTTTCGCCGGTTTGGGCATCGGTAACCACACCCGACAAAGTTGCTTTTTGAGCAAAGCCGGTAGCCGATAACAGTAGCAATATGAATATAAGCCAAATCTTCATCATGCTTTAAAATTTATACGAGCAACTTAACGAAAGCCCGATTTTCAATTTTGGTTTGTGATAAATAATGTAATGTGCATCTTCCATTAGCCCCACTCCAAACACCCAGCCTCTTTTATCAAATTTATTATATTGCATTTTTTGGGTAAATGACATGTTCATGTACAAAATTTCTTCGAGGGTATGCGAAGCTGTTGCCATATCTTTCCAGTTATTAATACCAAAAAGAAGAATAATTTTATTCGTAAAAAGCCAGTTTTCACTGATGCGGTAATTCCATAGGCGCACATCGCGCCCAAAAGCAATGGCCCTGAAATCGGGATGCTCAACATAGCGCATCATTCGCATACTGCGGTTAAACATCCGGTTTCCTTCGGGTTCCGAGAACAAAATTTCAGCATCAACACCCCAAAAATTGAGACCTGCAAATAGGTCAACCCCTGTGTAAAAATTGCGCTGTACAGGCTCAGCATTTCTTCTAAAATGATACAGGTTTCCCAGTGGCAATAAATCAAGACCAGAATCAACCTCAAGTAAATCATTTGAAAATTGTTGCCCCCAATTTTGCAGAATACGGTTATAAGCCTCTTCAACAGGCATTTTCTTCTTTTTATAATTGAATGGAAGTTCGTAGTACAAGGTTCCCCAGTGCGAAGTATCAGCTATACCCGATGCCCTGATTGTGGCATACAGTTTTAATCGTTCGTTAAACATCGAAGAGGTTTTTGCGATATAAAAACGATGTATTTCAGCTTTAAAGTCTGGCACTTCGGCATTTTGCGATGTAAATTCACGTTGAAAAACAGTTGAAAGTGGCTGTTTTGTTTGTACAATTTGGTCAACAGGAAAAAAAAAGGCTTTTTTCTGTTCGTAAACCGATAAGAAACGTGAATCGCGGTTTCGCTCATCGCTAAAATGTGTAATGCTGACCGGATTTTCAAGCGAGTCGGGATACTCAAAATGAAGTGTAAGGGTATCACCAACCCACTTCTGTGCTTTTGCCGGCAGGTTACAAATCGTTAAAGTCAATGAAACGAGAAAACAGAAAATCTTTAAGGTGTTCATTTTAAAAAAGGGATTTTGCAATTAGATTAAACCGGGACTAAAATAACGCATCTAACATAAATTTATTATTTATCCTTCAAAAATAATTAACTGTTTATGAACCGAAAGTGATATAAAACCAACTTCTTTACGAATAAACTCCAGAGCTTTTCGGTGGTAAAAAAACACGTGCGTATCGTCATCCTTGTATTTCCAGCCCTTAAAATAAATTGAATGACGGTACAATTTGGTCATACAGTAAAGCTTCCCGCCCGGTTTAAGGAGTTTTCGCAATAGCATAAACTCTTTGTAAGGGTCGAAAAAATGCTCCATCACTTCACAGCAGGCAATATAGTCGTATTGCTGTTCAAGTAGTTCGGGCCGGTAATTAAAAAACGGGTCGTAATCTACAATATCAAAACCTTTATCGGTTAACACTTTAGTAATTACAGGACCGGTACCGCCACCAAAATCCAAACCGGTGTTAATTGAAGAAAAATCATTTTGAACAGCTGATGTAATGGGTTTTACAAACCGCTGATAACGTTCATCGTGCACATCGTTATTGTGTTCAAGATAACGCTCACGTTCCCTTTTCTGTGTGGAAAAAAATGCTTTTCCCATGAACAACGAGAAACAATTGGTGCACTGATAATAATCACGATTGCGAAAATTATATTTATAATCCGAATAACTGTTACACAGCGAACATAAATGTTGTTTCATACAGATTTATTTAGTAATAATCCAAATTAACACGCAAGCCCAGGTCAAAGAAAAATCTAAAATAAAAGAAATATATTTTACCAAAAATCTTTTTGAGGGAAAAAACTTTAGTTTTCAATATAAGCGAAGCCTCAATGATCATTTATATATTCGGTATAATATAACAGATATGGGAATATCAAAGGAAACAATGAGTCCACCTAAAAATACGGGATATCCCAAAACAACAATTGGAATAGGCACACAATTTCAAGCAGGTCTGGAAAAAAGAAAAGAATTATCTTCGATATCGACAGACTAAAGATTTCATTTATCTACAAATGGAAAAAATAAGCTGTTATAAAACCCAAACAGAAAGAGGCTGTATGTTGATACAACCTCTTCTGAATAACACCCATAAAAATGAGAATATTAATTAGTTGGCATAAGCCGGAT
>JAQIDF010000181.1 GCA_027858145.1 Prolixibacteraceae bacterium
TCAACATCAGTTCCGGCAACAGCACTTACGGTACTGGTTCGTAATGGCGTGTACCCCAATCCGTATGTTTCACTCAATAACATGCAAATACCCGATGCCAGTGATGAATTTAATGCTGAAAATGACTTGTTAAAATTCAGTCATATCGAAAACCAAAATCCATGGAAAAACAAATACTGGTATTTTACTGAGTTTTCAGTACCGGCCGATAAACTCTCAAAAATCAGCTGGATAAACCTGGGTGAAATCAATTACCGGGCAGAGGTCTGGTTAAACGGAAAACTTGTTGCCGACTCGTCAGAACTAGTCGGGATGGAACGTAAATTTAAACTACCAACTACCGGTATTCTTAAAAGCCATAACAAGCTGGCCATTGCCATTTATCCGCCCGACCATATCGGCAAACCTGCACCACCACCTATAAAACCACTGGCCCATCCCGGACGCAATCTGGGCGAGGATGCCATGATTACAAATGATTACACAAAATGGGATGTGCTTGGCTGGGACTGGCAACCGGGTGTACGCGACCGCGATATGGGGATAACTGAAGATGTTTACCTCACATTCACAGACGAAATTGAACTTACAGATTTGTATGTAACTTCTGATTTGAACCTCCCTGATACAACACAAGCCGAAATAACAATTTCAGCAAATATTGTAAACCACACATCTAAGGTTCAAAATAGTACCGTAACAGCTAAAATCGAAATTGATAATAAAATCATTGAGTTGTCTCAGAATTTTAAAATCAGTCCGAATAATACTGAAAAAATTCTGTTCGATGGAAAAAAATACAAAGAGCTGGTATTAAACAACCCAAAACTTTGGTGGCCATTTGGCTATGGCGCACAAAACCTTTATAATGTCGAATTATCAGCTCAAACCAAAACGAATCAAACTGCAAAAACCCAAACCCATTTTGGAATTCGCGAGGTTGAAACATACATCGGCAACAACGAGCGTGTGTATAAGATTAACGGTGAAAAAATATACATGAAAGGCGGCAACTGGGTTATCGACATGATGCTTAACTGGACAGCCTCACGCTACGAGCACGAGATAAAACTAACCAAAGCATCGGGCCTCAACCTGTTGAGAGTTTGGGGGCCAACCGGTGCACCTCCAAAAGCATTTTACGATGCAGCCGACAAACATGGTGTACTTATCTGGCAGGATTTTCTGAATGACTATTGGGGCACGTTCAAAAACAACCCCGACTATAAGCCATCGGCCGGCATTTTCAGAACCAACACAATTGCTATGGTCAAGAAATACCGCAACCATCCGTCACTTGTGATATGGTGCGGTGGCAATGAAGGCCCCAACCCCAGAGAAGAAATGATAATGAATGAAATATTACCCGCTTACGATGGACGCGACAGTAAACATTATCTGAAGATTTCAAATGCCGATGGCCTGCACGGTGGCGGACCATACCACACCCTTGCCCCGCAAAAATACTTTTCCAGCGAAAAACTTCATGGATTCAGTAGCGAACTCGGACCAAGTGGTGTCCCCGAGCTCGAAAGTATGAAAAAGTTTATGCATGAAACAGGCCAAAACTGGAAGCCCGGTCAATTTCCGCTGAACAGCGAATGGACCTATCATGATGCTAACGACCGTTATGGCAGCGACGAACGAAAGTTCACACACTATCATAATCTTTTGGTTGACCTTTATGGCTCACCCGACTCAACAGGCACTGAAGGTTTTAGCAACTATGTGAAAAAATCACAACTTATAAATTACGATGCATACCGCTCATGCATCGAAGCCATAAATGCTCAGTTATGGGAAAACTCAAGCGGTTATGCACTCTGGAAATCAAACTCAAGCTGGCCAAGCGTGGTATGGCAGGTTTACGACTGGTACCTGCAGGCACATGCAGGCTTTTATGCTACAAAAAATGCAAACGAGCAGGTTCACATCCAACTCAACAGGGAAACGATGGAAATTGATGTACTGAATGTCAAACGTTTTGCACAAAACAACATGACCATTTCTGCAATACAATATGATAATAACTTACAGGTAAAATGGGAAAAACAAAATAAGGTCAAAATTGAAAAGAACAGTGTAAAACATACCGGATGGATAGTTCCCGGTAATGACAAAATCACATACTTATTGCTTAAAGTTGAAAATGCAGATGGTAAAATTATCTCTAAGAATTTTTACTGGCTGCAAAACAACAACGATTTTAAAGCGTTAAACAACCTGCCTGATGCACAACTCAACATCCAGGCGATAAAATTAAACGAGACCGAGTCGACTATTGAATATTCTGTTTCAGTGGAAAACAAAGGAGCGCACCTTGCATTCATGACAGCGATGCGACTAACCGGAGAAAAATCAGGTACAGAAATTCTACCTTCATATTGGAACAATAATTATTTCACGTTATTACCCGGCAAAGAAATAAAAACATCGGTAATTATTAACAAAGCCGACATGTTTGAGAATCCGGTGGTAACTGTAAAAGCCTACAATCAAGATGAAGCTGCAATCATACCAATTGCTATAAAATAAGAACAGCTCATTGACTATCAATTTTTTATTTTGTAAATTGTTGGTTCTGATTTTCATATACCTATAATCCCAACAGCTTCGATAACATTGAAGCCGACAAATCATATAAAGAATTGGCCAGGCGTATTGCCAAGAAACTCAATTTCAGTTTTAACCCATAAGCACTGTTGAGTTCCCTTTCCTCCCTTCATCAAAAAAGGCTGCCTGAAATATTTCGGGCAGCCATTTTTATATTTTATCTATGTGCATGTTTATTCCCACTCAATTGTTGCCGGCGGTTTTGAACTAATATCATAAACTACACGGTTAATTCCACGAACTTTATTGATAATAGTATTTGAAACTTTGGCCAGAAACTCATAGGGCAAGTGCACCCAATCGGCTGTCATCCCATCGGTTGAAGCTACAGCCCGCAAGGCTACAACATTTTCGTAGGTACGTTCATCGCCCATAACACCAACAGCCTGAACAGGTAAAAGCATTACGCCTGCCTGCCATACATCATCGTACAAATCCCAACGAAGAAGTTCTTTGATGAAAATATCATCAGCCTCTTGTAAAATTCGTACTTTTTCAGGTGTAACATCACTTAAAATTCGAATTCCCAATCCGGGACCCGGAAACGGATGGCGCCCAAGCAGTTTCGGACTAATACCCAACTCTTTGCCAACGCGGCGAACCTCATCTTTAAAAAGCGACTTAAGCGGTTCAACCACCTTCAGTTTCATTTTCTCGGGCAAACCTCCAACATTATGGTGCGACTTAATAGTAGCTGAAGGTCCATTTACAGAAACGGACTCTATCACATCGGGATAAATCGTCCCCTGGGCTAACCATTTTACATCTTTTATTTTGTGAGCCTCAACATCAAAAACCTCAATAAAATCACGCCCAATAACTTTTCGTTTTTGTTCAGGGTCGGTGATGCCTTCCAGGTCATCCCAGAATTTTTGTTTAGCATCTACACCAATAACATTCAGCCCCATGCCATTGTATTGCTCCAAAACATTTTCAAACTCATTCTTCCTAAGCAATCCGTTATCTACAAAAATGCAGGTAAGGTTAACGCCAATTGCCTGGTTTAGCAGAACAGCAGCTACTGAAGAATCGACACCACCTGACAAGCCCAGTACAACTTTATCATTTCCGAGTTGATTTTTCAATTCTGCCACTGTTGTACCAACAAACGACGCCGGTGTCCAGTTTTGCTCGCACTTGCAAATGTTAACTACATAATTATATAATAGTTGTTTACCTTCGGTAGTATGATAAACCTCGGGATGAAACTGAATGGCATATGTATCTTCGCCCCCAATTTTATAAGCTGCATTGCAAACTGCATCAGTGCTTGCTATTACTTTGTAATTTTCGGGTAGCTTTTCAATGGTATCGCCATGCGACATCCACACCTGTGAGCCGGTGGACATTCCCATAAAGAG
>JAQIDF010000318.1 GCA_027858145.1 Prolixibacteraceae bacterium
AATAAGCGGAATTTAAAAAAGTGTAACTTTGCAGCATGTTTTACAGACGAAAAGTCATATTAGGATTAATTGAATTGCTTGGTGGCGAAGTGGAAAAACTTCGTTTCCAAAAATTGCTGTTTTTGTATGCCATGAAAAAGCAGCATCCCGAATATGATTTTATTCCTTATAAATTTGGTTGTTATTCCTACTCTGCTAAGGCGGATATGAATACTATGGTTAAAAAGGGCTATTTGTCAGAAACTGAAAACAAATATGGCAAGAGCGATTCGGCAAACTATTTCCAAAAGTTAAAACCAGCTGATCGCCAACTTTTACAACAAGTGGTTTCAGATTACGGAACCATGAGTAGCAATGTCCTGATTAAACATACCTATTTAAACTTTCCTTTTTATGCTATTCGCAGCACCATTGCCAAAGATGTTTTACCGGGTCCATTGTATGAACGCGTGGAGAAAGCAACGCCAAAAGACATAGGAACAACTTTGTTTACCATTGGCTATGAAGGTATTTCCTTGGAAAGATATCTGAAGAAGCTTGTTCAAAACAATGTAAAGCTCTTGGTAGATGTACGCAAAAATCCGCTGAGCATGAAATTTGGTTTTAGCAAAACCTTAATGAAGCGATATTGCAATAGCCTAGGCATAGAATACATGCATATCCCAGAAGTAGGCATCAACTCAGATAAGCGCCAGCAGTTAGAAACACAAGCTGATTATGACCGCTTGTTTGCCGAATACCGTAAAACAACTTTAGCCGAAACAAGCGATGCACAGCAGCTCATTTTAGACCTGTTAAAACAACACAATCGAATTGCCTTAACATGTTTCGAAGCGGAACCTTGCCAATGCCACCGCACGCATTTGGCTAATGCAATTAGTCAGATGCCAGAATTCAACTATTCATTAAGCCATTTGTAAAATGCCAAGAAAAAAAGTTCTGCTCACAGTAACTACTTATCCACTTCCCTCAAGGAGTTATGATGAATTGGTTTGTACTGCAGGACTTTTAGAAAATGGCGAGTGGATTAGAATTTATCCTGTTCCATTGAGTTTTTTACTTGGCCAAAGAGAATCAGGTAAAATGCAATCCTTCAAATACACTTGGATGGAGTTAGATTTAAATCAGCGGACAGATGATTTTAGACCAGAGAGTTTTTCGCCAAAAAATTATGATTTTAAAGACCTAAAACTATTTAACAGGGTTGATACCAAGAATAATTGGGCACTGAGAAAGCAGTTGTGTCTAAAAAACGTTTTCACAAACCTTAATAAGCTCATAGAATTATCTAAAGCCCCTTCAAATAAGTCGCTCGCCACGTTCAAACCGACAAGCATTGAACGTTTGGAAATTGTGGAAGATGACCCTGAATGGAAAAACGAATGGAAAGAACTTCGAAAGCAAGGTGACTTATTTTCTCAAGAAAAATCACCTGAAATTTTAATTCCAAAGCTTCCTTTTAAATTCTATTACCATTTTAAAGATGATCAAGGAAAGGCTAGCCGCTTGATGATCGAAGACTGGGAAATTGGAGCCCTGTATTGGAATTGTTTGAAAGCAGCTGAGGGAAATAAAATGGAAGCATTAGAGAAGGTTCGTAAGCGCTATGAATATGAATTCATTAGTAAAAAAGACATTTATTTCTTTATGGGTACTACGCGCCAATGGCATATGAGAAGATCAAAGAATCCATTTGTAATCATAGGTGTTTTTTACCCGAAAAAGGAATCTCAGATTAAACTCTTCTGACATGTCTCGAAAAGCTAGATGTCAGCATTTACTTGAAAAATCCGTTCAAGCGGCATTATCAGCTATTGAGATATACAACAAACCCGATTTCAAATATCGAGAAGAGAGTTTTTCAATTCTCATGGTGAATGCTTGGGAATTGCTGTTGAAAGCCCGTATCCTTCAGCGGAATAAAAACAAGTTGGAAAGCATTTACATAGTTGACCCAAACAAGACCCGAAAAGACGGTACACCCTATAAAAAGGCCAAATACAAAACCAGTCGGTCGGGCAACTATTTGACCATTGATGTAACCAACGCCATGAAGGAATTAAAACTACCTGAACGGCTGAAAGAGAATTTAGGCTTGCTCATTGAAATTCGGGACAATGCCATTCACTTCATGAACGATAGCAAGTTGTTTGAAAAGAAGTTTTTAGAAATTGGCACTTCATCCTTGAAAAGTTATGTAAACATGGTCAACAAATGGTTTGACTATAATTTGAGCCAATACAATTTCTACTTGATGCCCATTTCGTTCTTCCACATCCACGAAATGCAAAGCTTTTCCATCAACAAGGAAGACAAGCAACATCAGAACTTGCTAAAATTCATTGCAGCCAAAGAGAAGTCCTTCCCTTCTGACGAGAATCAAGAGCATAATATTTCTCTGATTCTTGAAACCAAATGGGTAAAATCAAAATCGGTTGACACATTGACAACATTCAAGTATGGCCCAGACGACCCAAATGCTATTTCTTACAAAGTGGACTCAGAAGAAGAATTCAGGAAAAAATATCCTTGGAATTTTACTGATGAATTGAAGCCCCGACTCAAAGAGCGATATAAGAACTTTAAGTTTGACACAGCCTACTTGAAACTGATGGAAAAGTTTAAAAAGGACAAGAAGCTTTCAGACGAAAGACCTTTGGATTGGAATAAACCGACAGGAACAAAAAAGAGATTTTACAGCACTAATATTTTAAAGGAGTTTGACAAACACTATGAACTTAAATAGCCCAAAATTGCCAACGCTTCAAAGCCACACACATTACCAAGCCCCGCAAGTCAGCCGCACCAGTCAAAGCTTGTCAATAAGTGTGTCAACAATTAAAAATTAGATTATGAAAATTAAGCAATATGGAATCATTTATCTGTTTGGATTATTAGTGTTTTTAGCGAGTTGTGATAAAACACCGAAATCTGATTTTACTTATGCTGAACCTGAAACAAAAGGATATTCTTCTCCAAAATTAGAATTGCTAAAAAAATATCTCGAAAAAAGCGAGGCCTCCTCAATGATGATAATGGTAGATGGAGCTATCATTTTTGAATGGGGAGAGACTTCAAAAAAACATTTAATTCATTCCATACGTAAAGCATTACTGAATTCTTTGGTAGGAATTGCCATTGAACAAGGCAAAATTGATACATCTTTAACAATGAGACAACTTGGAATTAATGATATTGAACCCGGATTATCAGAAAATGAACAGCAAGCAAAGATTATAGATCTATTAAAATCAAGATCTGGAATTTACCACGATGCTGCTGCCGTTAGCGAATCAATGTTAAAAAGCAAACCGAAACGTAATTCTTTTGCCCCTGGTGAACACTATTATTATAATAATTGGGATTTTAATACGATGGGCGCAATTTTAGAAATGCAAACAGGAAAAAGCATCTATGACCTTTTCAATGAAGAAATCGCTATTCCTTTAGCCCACATTGCAGCAATAATCGTAAAAAGCAGAAAAAATCGGTTAATAACTCTGAAAGTTTTCAACAAATCATTTTTGGATAATTTTTAATGATATCTGTTTCAGGCAGTTATATTTTTATGATTCGCCGAATTGCAAATGTAGTGGTACCTGATGGCTTGACATTTAATAAGTTATGGCCTAAACTTGTACTATGTTTGTAAAGCCGTTATCGAAATATAACAAGACGACTAAAGAGCATTACAGCCTCTATCAACTTTGTGAGAGTTTCCGTCTCGATGGTAGGGTGCGCCAGCGGGTTATCATCGGCCTAGGCAAGCTGGAAGAACTGACCACTGATGAACAAAAGATACGGCTTGGCAAACGCATAGAAGAGATGGTTCAAGGCAAAACACGCCTGTTACTAGAAGAACCGGACAAGCAAGTAGAACGATTAGCCCATCATTTTTATAAAGAGGTACGCAAAAAGCGGCGATATGATGTAAAAGAAAACGGGCAAGATTGGCAAGTTGTGGATGTGGATACTGTTAAAAACAAAGATGCAAGGGAAGTAGGAGTTGAATGGTTATGCCAACAGGCATTTGAGCAGTTAAAAATAAGCGATTTTTTGCGTTCGGCGAACTGGTCGGGAGATAAGATATCCCTTGCTGCCACACATATTATCAGCCGGACCGTTTATCCTGCGTCCGAGTTAAAAACCGTATCGTTTATAAAAGAAAATTCAGCTGTATGCGAACTCACCGGTTACGAAAAACAGAAGCTCACAAAAGACAAACTCTATGGGATAAGCAAAGAACTGTATTCTATCAAAGACCAATTGGAAAGCTATTTGTCGAAAAAAACCAATGAGCTTTTCGATTTGGATGACAAGATCATCCTATATGATTTGACCAACACCTATTTTGAAGGGCGAATGCTCAATAGCAAAATAGCCAAATTCGGACGGAGCAAAGAAAAGAGAAAAGATGCGAAATTGGTTGTATTGGCAATAGTTATAAACCGGGAAGGTTTTTTGAAGTATTCCAATATTTTTCGCGGTAATATGACAGACAGCAAAACCTTGAAAACCATTGTTGAAGCCATTGGCAACGCAACATCTTTTTCGCAGCGTAAACCGCTAGTGGTAATGGATGCAGGAATAGCCACGAACGATAATTTAAAGATGTTGCGCAAAGAAGGTTATGGTTATATGTGTGTATCGAGGTCGAATCTGAAAAACTACGAAGCCGACACAGATAAAAAACCCATAGAGATTTTTGACAAAAGAAAACAGCCCATAGAACTCATGAGGGTGAAATCCTTCGATGAAGAAGATAAGGATAACTATTTATGGGTAAAGAGCAAGGCAAAAGCATTGAAAGAGAACAGTATGAACGGTTTGTTGTCCCAACGGTTTGAAGAGGGCATTCAAAGTATCAATGAAGGCATACACAAAAAAGGGGGCACAAAGAAACTGGACAAAGTAAATCAGCGTTTTGGGCGGTTGAAGGAGAAATATCCTTCAGTACATCGTTATTACAATGTTACTATAGCTGATGATGGAAAAGGAGCTGCAACAGGAATAAGTTGCCTACATAAAACAGGGGAAGACCCTGGCAAAAAAGCCGGTATTTATTTCTTGCGTACCACATTAAATGAATACAACGAAAAGACATTGTGGTCAATCTACAATGTTATCCGTGAGATAGAATACACATTCAGGGTATTGAAAACTGACCTTGATTTACGTCCTGTTTACCATAAAACTGACGAAGCGTCAATGGCACACTTGCATCTTGGACTGCTTGCTTATTGGCTTGTGTCAACAATACGGTTTCAGTTAAAACAAAAAGGATTCAAACATCAATGGCGTGAAATTGTACGTATTATGAATACCCAAAAACTAGTAACCACCTCATTCAAAAATATCGACAATCAAACCATCATCATACGCCAGTGTACAACACCGGAACATAAAGCCAAACAGGTTTACGACCTTTTGAATTATAAACATGTTCCATTCCATAGAAAAAAATCCGTAGTG
>JAQIDF010000342.1 GCA_027858145.1 Prolixibacteraceae bacterium
AAATTTCATCGCATTGTCCAATAAAATAAATCAATCAATATCTTCAGAGTATATATCCAAATTACCGGTTTCAAGCAACGCCACATCAAAAATTTGTTCAACAATTTATAACAAATGATATCCACTTTGGTTTATTGTTCGAGAATTTTGATCTTTCGAGTCAAAATGAACCTGAAATGCTACTCCGGCTTAGCATGACGTTTACGTTTAATGATTTTGAACGATACTTTACATTTACAAACTGTGACAAACAATAAAAAAAGAAATCGTTAGAAAAGGAGATATTAGAAAGGGGTGGCTCATAAGAACCACCCCTTTCTCCTGTGAAAATATATAAATCAAAATAATAAACCTCTATAATTCAATAGGTATACCGTTATAAAAATCAAGTATTTTCGAGCGGAAAATAAATTCATATTTTGCTTGCAAAAGATTTGATTCGGCAATGGTCAGGTTCGTTTTTGCATCGTTATATTCAACCGTATTAGCACGACCCACGTTAAATTTTTCTTCGATATAACGAAATGACTCTTGCATTGATTGAACTGCTGCTTTATTAGCATTGTAACGCTCAAGTGCGGCTATTGCATTTACATAAGCCTGCTCAATTTGTTGGCGCAGGTTCTTTTTGGCATTCTTAAGATCCAACTGTGTATTGGAAACTTGCAATTTTGAATTTTCAATATTGGTTAGATTCTGGAATTTACTGAAAATTGGAATACTCAAACTCAATCCTATATTTTCGCTTATATTGCTTGCAACCTGTTCGTTAAACGAAGGAGCATTATCAAAAGCAGAGTAATAGTTTGAAACACCTGCATAAGCAGACAAAGTGGGCAAACGCGATCCTTTGGCAATATCGAGCTGAACTTCGGCATACTTCATATCGTATTCGGCACTTTTGATCTCGGGTCTCACTTCAACAGCCCTCTCGTAAACATTTGCTGAATTGACAAGCCCCGTTTGAGCCTTAAGTTCAGGAATTTCCGGAACCACTACTTCTAAGTTTTTATAATTATCAAGCTCAAGTATTTGTGCAAGGTTCAAGTAGGCAAGTTGCAAGTTATTCTTGTTATTCACAAGCTCAAGTTCTTCGCGTGCCAGTTGAGACTTGGCTTCAAGCAAAGCACCTCTGGCAATAGTTCCGGCTTCAACCAGTTGCCTGCTGCGTTCGATTTGTCGCTTGGTTTGCTCAACTTGCTTTTTAGAAACCTGAATAAGTTCCTGAGCAAATAAAATTTCAAGATATGCAGATGCAATATTCAAGGTAATATCGTCCTTTGCTTTCTGAAAATCTTCTAAACTAGCCTTAAAGCTAAACTCATTTTGTTTTACTGTATTTTTGATTCTTCCGCCATTCCAAATAAGTACATTAGCACCTAAATCAGCACTGGTATTTGCCCGGGTATAGTTATTATACGTTCCATCAAGTGTTTCAGAGCGCCCAAAATTAACGCCCTGCGACACATTGGCCGACAAATTTGGCAAACGGTTGTTCTTCGACTGCTGTAACTGATTTTCCTGATATTCGGTGCTCAGTTCATATTGCTGTATGGTTATATTGTTTTCAAGTGCATAATTGATGCATTTTTCAAGTGTCCATTTTTCCTGGGCATATGCGCTTGCAGCAATTATTAATATTGAAAAAAGTAATATTATCCGCTTCATGTTGTATGATTTTTAAGATTCAGTAACTGTTTCTTCTTTCATTTTCTTCGGGTCCATTTTTTCACCCTTAATTTCATCATCAAACGAAAGTCCGTCAATCACTTCAATATTTATTCCATCGGACAAACCAACCTTTACCGATCGTTTTTCAAACATCTGAGTATCGGTTTCCACTTCAACGTATGCCGAATCGTTTTCAAACTTGAGCAATGACTCAGGTATAACCATTACATCCTCACGTTTTTCGAGCACGATACTGGCATTTGCACTATAACCGGCACGAATAAACTGGCCTTCTTTAAGGTTTACATCGGCCTTTATTTCAAACTGAATAGCCCCGTTTTCCTCAACTCCTTTTGGTGAAAGATAGGTAAGCACTGCATCAAATTTTTCATCGTCGATAGCACCAATGGTAAGTATGATATCCATTCCTTCGCGGATTTTCCCCACTTCGGTTTCATCCACTTTTCCTTCAAAAACCATATCAGTCATGTCGGCAACAATAGCAATGGTAGTACCTGCATTAAATGTATTGGCCTGAATAACTGAATTACCAACTTCAACCGGCACATCGAGCACCATTCCGTTGATGGTTGAACGAATGAGTGTATTGGTTGTCTTTGCCGATTTTTTGGTTACACCTTTTTTAATCAGTTCGAGGTTATCTTCAGCAGCCTGAAGTTCTTC
>JAQIDF010000348.1 GCA_027858145.1 Prolixibacteraceae bacterium
TCTTCAATAATAGTTTCATTCATTTCGAAAAAATTATAAACCAGTTCAACATCATTATAGTTTAATAAGGATTTGAATACTCTCGGTTCAAATAAATCTTTCTTAAGGCTAACTGCACAATAAATGTTTGAGCCAATAATTGATAAATGTAAAGGATATTTGTACTTATTATAAAACTTCATAATTGCATCAATGAAACGGGGCGTTATAACAGAACGTGCCTGTACCTCATTTGTAGAATGTACTGTAAACGCATTTTCAAAATCAGCATTTTCAAATCTTAATACAGTCACTTTTTCATCCTTTTTCTTACTGTGAATTAATCCATTTGAAAGATCTTTAGATTCAGGAGGCGATAAATAGGTTTCACCTTTGATATTTCCTTCTAATTTGACATGTAAAAACAATCCTTTGAAAATGGTATGCCAAACGTATAAGCGTTTGCCATCTTTTTCATAACTTATTGTTTTATATTTGGTTTTTAACTCCGAGCACCTGAAAGAAGCATTCCCCAATTGTCCAGCCACATAGTCGCCTCCGGTGTATAAATTGTATTTGTGTTTAAACAAATTGCTATTCAAATATTCATTTTGCAAAATGCAGTGTTCATAGTCGTATTTCCAGTTCGGGTTAAAAATATGTACTACCTCTTTAAAAACCTCTTTTTTATAGTATTCACGGTATTTTCGTTCTTGCCTGATATCAATAAAAATAAAAAGCACCCCTATGAAAACCATAGAAAACAAGCCACTAAAAATAACCTTAGCATGAGCAGAATGCTCAATAGGATAAGCAAATACAACTAAAACAATTATAGAGATAAAAAGAAGTATAAACGTAGTAATTTGCATCGTTTTAACCCTCTTACGGTTTTTCTCCAAGCCAGAAAGTCTTTGTTTTAATTTATTGTTGTACAATTCAGAAAGCTTATCTTTTGATATCATTGTAATGGGTTTTTAGAATTTAGGTTTCAAAACCATTCTCAGTATTATTTGTATTGAAAACAAACCCCTAAAGATAAAAAACACTTTTATGCAATTGGCATTTTGAGCCTTTTAATATTCAAAAAGATATGAATGTATGCCTGTATGGATTAGCTGTGAATTTCCATTATTGTTGCCATTGGTAGTTTTATTCTTTCGTCCAGATACGGGTGTTCAAATTTAGTTCGTGAATAATGGTGGCATTCATCATGAACAGGTTGAACATAAATTCAACATCCTCGTATTTCACGCCTGAAGTAAATATTTTGGGTTCGAATAAATCTTTTTTAAAGCTCATGGCCACATGCACCCTCGAACCTATAAATGACAAATACATTCGGCGCTTATATATTTTGTAAATGTTTACCAACGCTTCCATAATAGCCGGTGTAAGAATGTAACGGGCTTCAGTCTGGTTGGTTGAGAACACGGCAAATATTTTCTCGAATTCGGGATTTTCCAATTTTACTAATTTTCCTTTAGAGCTCATTTGGAGTTTCTGTCCGAATTTGCCCAGAAGTCGTTCAGCGGTATCGGGTTCAACGTAAGTTTTTGCCTCTATGTTTTTGTTGAAATCGGCATGAAAGAATAAACCTTTGAATATGGTAACCCATCGTTCCTGCCGGTTGCCGTCCTTGTCGTAAGTTACATCTTTGTATTCAGTATGTAATTCTGAGCATCTGAAATCAGTTTTCTCAATTGTTCCCGAAATCAGGTCGTCGCCTTTGTAGCGGTCGAAATGTTGGCGGAACATGTCACTGCTGTAGTACTCGCTTTGCGAAATCCGATCGTCGGGAGCATAACTCCATTCCGGGTCTATGGCTTTCACCACTTCGTGTACCACTTCGTTTTTATACCTGTGTCGGTATTCTTTTTTCCTTTTTCTGTTGAGAATAAGAAGTACGATTCCGGTTATTATGAGCGCGATAATAACAAACGGTAATATTTTTACAAGCCACTGCAACGATTCGATGTTTTTCTCTTCAATTGTTATAAAAAGTGCACCTCCCAGCATAATGGGCAAAGCAATAAGTGCAATTCCACCAAGTATTCGTTTGGCTACATGTTTTCGCATACTTTCCAGTCCGGAAAGCTTATTTTTAAGTTCGTTTTCGAACAAGCTTTGGAGTTCTTCTTTATTAATCATGATTTCTAGTTAAACAAGTTCTTTACATCAACATTTTGCCTTTCAGTTTCAGGAATTACAAATACTTCTTTGTGTTTGAGGCTCATCATCCCGGCCATAATATTGCTCGGAAAAGTTTGAATAGCATTGTTGTAATCGGTAATTACTGCGTTGTACGTACGGCGGGCAGCCGAAATCTGCGATTCCACCTCGTTGAGTGTGCGTTGCAGGTTCATGAAGTTCTCGTTGGCTTTCAGGTCGGGGTAGTTTTCAACGGCTACCATAATGCTTTTCATGCCTGCCGAAATTTGGTTATCGAGTGCCACTTTTTCATCGGGGCTCATGTTGCTGCTGGTAGCCTTAGCACGCATTTCGGTTACTTTGGTGAGCAACTCTTTCTCGTGTGTAGCATATTGTTTAACAGTTGACACAAGGTTTGGAATAAGGTCGTAGCGTTTTTTCAACTGTACGTCCATGCCCCCAAAGGCATTATCAACCTCATTGCGTTTACGGATAAGATTGTTATACATCCCGATAAAAATTATGAAAACAATAGCGACTACTGCTATAATTACAATTAATGAGGTATCCATGATCGTTAAATTTTATGTTTATTAAAGTTTGTATTAGCTTGATATTTATAATATTTTGTTACAAATATAATTTTTCATTGAAAACCGTGAGTATAGAATGAATAAATGCTAAAATTTGATTAGTAACTGTATTGCATTAAAAAATGCAGTGGATGACTGTTTTCAGAAAGGGCGTAACGCAGAAATTGGGCTTTTCGGGCAAGTACTATATATTCATCTCGCAAAACGAAGTGATCATATTCGTACTTTCAATCGGGGTTAAATCATATATTACTCCTTTGAAAACCTCTGTAAAACCCTTTTTCCCATAAAAACCATTAATTTTGCTGTATGAGTTTAGATATTCAATCCATACGAAAAGACTTTCCGATACTGGAACAACAGGTTTACGGGAAGCCCTATATATATTTCGACAGTGCCGCTACAGCTTTACGTCCGTTGCAGGTGCTCAATGCAGTGACTAAAATATACAAGGAGTTCAACGGCAACCCGCACCGGGGGTCCCACTACATGAGCAATCAAACAACATTGGCTTATGAAGCGGTTCGCGATAAAGTGCAAAAGTTTATCAACGCCCCCTCGCGCGAGGAGGTCATCTTCACTAAGGGCGCTACCGAGGGTGTCAACCTGGTGGCTTATTCGTTTGGCGATGCTTTTATCTCTGAAGGCGATGAGATTATTATTACGGAAATGGAGCACCACGCCAACATTGTTCCGTGGCAGTTGCTGGCCCAACGAAAAAAAGCTAAAGTCAAAGTACTGCCCATTACCGACCGAGGTGAGCTTATCGTTTCTGAGCTTGATAATCTTATTACACCAAAAACTAAGCTGGTCGCGGTAAATATGGTGTCGAATGTTTTGGGTACGGTGAATCCCATTCAGGATATTATTGAGAAAGCACATTCTAAAAATGTAAAAGTGCTTATTGATGCGGCGCAGGGTATTCAGCATGTTAAGACTGATGTACAAAAACTCGATTGCGACTTTCTGGTTTTTTCGGGACATAAAATTTACGGTCCTACCGGTGTGGGGTGCCTTTATGGGAAAAAGGATTTGCTTGATGCCATGCCCCCGTTTTTATCAGGTGGCGAAATGATTGAAAAAGTATCGTTTGATGGCACAACTTTTAATAGCCTGCCATATAAATTTGAAGCCGGAACCCCTAATTTCACTGAGGTGATAGGTATGGGTGCCGCGCTCGATTATGTGAACAACATCGGGCTAGAAAACATTGCAGCATACGAACATGAACTTCTGGAATATGCTACATTAAAGCTGAAACAAATTGATGGCATGCGCATATTTGGAGATGCTGATAATAAGGCCAGTGTCATTTCTTTCCTTGTGGGTAGCGCGCATCACTATGACATGGGCATGTTTCTCGACAAAATGGGCTTTGCCGTGCGTACCGGACATCATTGTGCCGAACCGCTGATGGACAGATATGGAGTACACGGTACGGTTCGGGTTTCGCTGGCTATTTACAACACGAAAGAGGAGATAGACAAACTTGCAGCAGCCATTGAAAAAGTGGCCGGAATGTTGCAATAAGGTGAGTTATTTTACTATTTCCATTTTTACATTAATCTGTAAATCCATCAATCCTTTTCATTACTTTTGTGCTTATGATTGACCAGACAACCATTGACCGGATAATGGATACCGCTGATATAGTAGATGTGGTGGAAGATTTTGTCTCGCTGAAAAAGCGGGGCGTTAATTATCTTGGTTTGTGCCCTTTCCATAACGAAAAAACCCCTTCGTTTACCGTTTCGCCGGGCAAGCAAATTTATAAATGCTTTGGTTGTGGAAGAGGGGGGAGCCCCGTTAATTTTATCATGGAACATGAGCATCTCGCTTTTGTTGATGCCCTGAAGTATCTGGCAAAAAAATACCACATCGAAATTGTTGATAAGGATGAGACTCCTGAAGATGTTGACCGTCGCAATAAGCGTGAGAGCCTGATGATTGTTTCGAATTTCGCCACGGAGTATTTCTCGAATGTTCTTTTTAACGAGAATGAAGGCCGCACTGTCGGACTTGGGTACTTCAGAGAGCGTGGTTTTCGCGATGATATCATCAAAAAATTCGAGTTGGGTTTTAATCCCGGAACTAAAGATACTTTCACACAGGCAGCGCAACGTAATGGTTATAAAATGGAGTACCTCGAAGAGACAGGGCTTACCATTAAGCGCGACGACTGGGTGCGCGACAGGTTTGCCGGGCGCGTGATGTTCCCGTTCCACAATCTTGCCGGACGTGTAATCGCTTTTGGTGGGCGTATTCTGAAAACTGACCCGAAAGCAGCAAAGTACCTCAATTCACCCGAGTCGGAGATTTACCACAAAAGTAAAGTGCTTTACGGTATTTACTACGCTAAAAATGCCATCTCGCGTGCCGACAAATGTTACCTGGTTGAGGGGTACACCGATGTGTTGTCAATGCACCAATCAGGTATTGAAAATGTTGTTGCTTCTTCGGGAACTTCGCTTACAGCCGACCAAATAAGACTAATTAAGCGATTTACGCCCAATGTTACCATAATTTACGATGGGGATAAAGCCGGAATAAAAGCCTCGCTGCGGGGGATCGATATCGTTTTGGAAGAAGGCGTTAATGTGAAAGTGGTGCCCCTGCCCGAAGGTGAAGATCCCGATTCATTTGCCCGCTCGATGAGTGCTACAGAGCTTTTAGCGTATATCGATCAGAATGAAACCGACTTTATCCGCTTTAAAACCAAAATGTTGCTTCGCGAGTCGGAAAACGACCCGGTTACCCGTGCCAGGGTTATCAACGATATTGTCCGTTCTATTGCTGTAATTCCAGATAATATTACCCGGTCGGTGTACATTAAAGAATGCAGCAATATGCTTGAGGTTGAGGAAAGTATTCTTTATGCCGAAGTACGGAAAATAAAATTTAAACTGACCGAGGAACAGGTTGTAAAAGAGAAGCGTGAAGAGTTGCGTCGTGCTTCGCGCGAGAAAACCGAAGGTGTCAAACAGGATGTAGCTAAACCAGTCACCAATCCTTGCGCAATTGAAGAAAAAGCTTTATTACGTGTTTTGATCCGGTATTTCGGGAATGAACTTTTTAAAATTGAGGACGAAGAAAACCACGAAGAGCGGATTGTAAAAGTAGGGGAGTATATTCTTTCAGAGATAGAAGCCGATAACCTCAGCTCGGTTGACCCGCTTACTCAAAAAATAATCGAAGAATTTAAAGAGCATCAGTTTGAGGATTACTTCAATCCGCAGCGGTATTTTTCGCATCATCCCGATGGTGAAATTAACAGTATGGTAAGTGGATTGTTGGTCGATAAGCATGTCGAAAGCATGATATGGAAAAGGAAAGGTGCTTTTGTTGAAGATGAAGACGAGATTTTATACCTGATTGTTCCACGATTAATTGAAGAATATAAATTGCGGCATGTAAAGCTTATGATTTCTGAAATTATGCGCAAAATCGGAGCCATGAAAAGTACCGATGACCTTGAAAAAATTCTCGAACTTCAGAGTGTTATAACCAACCTGAAACAGGTTGAGAAAGAATTATCGAAAAAATTGGGGCAACGTGCCATAACATCATAAAGTAAAAACTTAAAACAATTATATGAGAACTGTTTTTATTGAAGACCAGAAGGAAATTGAAGCGGTAATCCGTAACTGTAAAACCTGTTTTTTAGGGTTAAGCGATGAGAACAACCAGCCTTATGTGGTTCCCATGAACTTTGGCTATGCCGACAATGTTATTTACCTGCACTCGGGGCCGGAAGGTAAAAAGTGGGAAATGATGAAAAAGAATCCCAAAGCCTGCGTTACCTTTATGCTTGGTGAGGATTTGGCCTGGCAGGATGAACATGTGGCATGCAGTTGGCGGGTGAAGTCGAAAACTGTAATTGCCGAGGGCGAAATTGAATTTGTTGACGATTTTGACGAGAAAACAGAAATTCTGCATATTTTCATGGCACAGTACAGCGACCGTGAGTTTAAATTTAATGCTCCGGCAGTGCGCAATGTGGGAATTATGAAAATGAAAATTGACACCCTGAAAGCAAAAGAATTTGGAACAAAAGCCGAAACCCCCTGGAATAAGTAAAAGGATTAATTTGGATACAGATAATAAAAATAGTGATTTGATTTTAGTTACCGGAGCTACCGGCATGCTTGGTTCGCGGGTGGTTTACGATCTGGTTGTATCGGGCTTCAGGGTTCGGGCCATTTACCGTAACCAAATGCGAATTTCACAGTTTGAAAAAAACATCAGTTATTACACAGACTATCCTGAAAAAATAACGTTAGCTGTTGAATGGGTACAGGCCGATGTTACCGAATATGCCTCTTTGCCCGACACATTAAAAGGTGTTAAAACTGTATATCATTGCGCGGCCATGGTTTCCTTTTATAAGCCCGACCGTCCGTTAATGTACGAAGTAAATATATACGGAACCGAAAAACTGGTAGATGCCTGCCTCGATGAAGGCGTGCAGCGGCTGTGTCATGTGAGTTCGGTTGCAGCACTCGGAAGAACTGAAGAAGGCAAAATGGTTGACGAAGAAACAAACTGGCTCCCAGGTAAGAAACATACAGGTTACAGCATTGCCAAACATCATTCTGAAATGGAAGCCTGGCGTGGTATGTACGAAGGGCTGGAGGTGGTTGTAGTAAATCCTTCAATTATTCTTGGCCCCGGGGAATGGACAAGCGGGAGTCCGGCGTTTTTCAATCAAATTTTTAAAGGATTGAAATTCTATACTTCCGGCATAACCGGTTTTGTCGATTTGCGTGATGTTTCGAAGGCTATGCTTTTGCTCACCAATGAACATTTTTCAATAGCAAAGGGAAACCGCTACCTTCTCAATGCTTCGAATCATTCGTACAAAGAAATGTTTGAAATGATTGCCCGTGCATTACATGTTAAACCTCCTTCGGTAAAAGTTGGCAAACCATTGTTGGGTGTCGCATGGCGTGCAGCGCTTGTTGTAGCAAAACTCAGTGGGAAGAAGCCACTTATGACAAAAGAAAATGTTCGGAACGCTTCTAATGAAACCCTTTTTGATGGCTCACGAATTGAAAAGGGATTTGCATTTAAATACCGTAATATTTCAGAAACGGTAAAAGAGGTAGCTGATATGTACAGAAGAAACTTATAACCTAACAGAATGATACCTGTTTCGCTTACCATACAAGGTTTGTATTCATATCAGGAAAAACAAACCATCGATTTTACTAAACTAACTTCAGCCCGCCTTTTTGGTATTTTTGGCACCGTGGGCAGCGGCAAATCGTCAATACTCGAAGCCATTACTTTTGCCATTTATGGTAAAACCGACCGACTGAATCTCTCGGGCGATAACCGGAACTATAATATGATGAACCTGAAATCGAATGAGATGCTCATCGACTTCATTTTTGAAACCGGTAAAAATCAAACATCATACCGTGCCACTGTAAAAGGCAGGCGCAACAGTAAGCGCTTTGAGGATGTGAAAAAGCTCGATCGCCATGCCTACCGTAAATCTGACAGCGAATGGATCCCAATTGAAACGGCAGAGATAGAAACGTCCATCGGCTTGAGCTACGAGAATTTTAAGCGAACCATCATTATCCCGCAGGGACAGTTTCAGGAGTTCCTGCAACTGGGAAACAAAGACCGCACCCAAATGATGAAAGAGCTGTTTAACCTTGAAAAATTTGAGTTTTATTACAAAGTAACAGCCCTCGAAACAGTTAATAACGAGAAAAGGCAAAACATAGAAGGACAACTCCAGCAACTTGGCGCTATTGACCCCGAACAGATTAAAGCATACCAAAGCCGGAAAACTGAACTTCAAAAAGACCTGGTGGCGCAA
Organism: Prolixibacteraceae bacterium; assembly: GCA_027858145.1. GTDB lineage: Bacteria > Bacteroidota > Bacteroidia > Bacteroidales > Prolixibacteraceae > Roseimarinus. Next base: position 8,554 of record JAQIDF010000348.1, read on the forward strand.
AATGAGAAGCTTACCAAACTGAGAATACAGGAACAGCAATGGCAGCAATTACAGGAGCTACATAATAAATTCAGAAATGCGCAAAAAGAGTTGCAGGAACTTGAAAAGCAGGTGCCACACTTTACCCAACTCGAAAAGAAGATTACACGCTACGAACAATGTCTGGTTGATTTTAAGCACCTGATTGATACGTTGAATATAAATGAGAAAAAAGCTACAAATCGTCGGGAGCAAATTATTGTTGACACGGGAAAATTGAAAGCGGAAAAGGCCAGGATTGAAATGCTCGAAAAATCATTATCGGAAATTAAACCCGCGTACGACAAGCGCGAAGAGCTGAAACAAAAAGCCGACGAATTGCTCCGCGTAATGAAAATCAACGAGCTGAATATATTTATTGCAAGAGAGAACGAAAGACTCAAAAATGGTGATTCAGCCATACAACAAAAGGACAAAGAAATAAAGCAAGCGAAAGACGAAAAGGTCAATTTGGAAAAAGAACTAAAATCTTTAAAATTTTTGCAGCCCGATATGAGCGAGTTAGCCAATGCTAAATCGTGGTATGTTGAAAAACAAAATATCGACAAACAAATTCAGGAAACAAATAATGAACTTGAGCGTGTAAAAGCTGAATCAAAAAAGGCAAACGGCAAACTTCAAGAACTTCTGAACTCATTATCGGGGCTGAATAAAAATGCTACTGCCGATGAAGCCATCATTCTTCTTCGTAAAAAAATTGAGGACAACAGTGCCCGTCAAAAAGAGCTTGAGCAGTTGGTTAGTAATCTGAAAGTGAAAGAACAACTGCAGAAATATGCCGAAAGCCTTCACGATGGAGAGCCATGCCCTTTGTGCGGATCAGCACACCACCCCGAAAAGTACAGCACCGAAGGAATAAAAGCTGAGCTTGAAAAACTGATTGTGCAAAAAACCAAACTGGAAAACGAAGCAGAACAAACCCGTGAACGGGTAGAAATGATCAAAGAACTGGGCAGCCAGCTTAAATTTAATACACAGCAGTCTGAATCGGTAAACAACAAACTTAAAGTGCTGAGTTCAAAGATTGAAACACACAGCTCGAATTTTAAATGGCCGAAATACTCAACCGAACAGCAGGTTGCGCAAGCTTTTCAGAGTGCATCTGAGTTGCAGGCTAAAATTAAGGAAGCGGAGGTTCATCTCGAAAAATTATCGGCCGACATTGATAAAAAACTTACGGAAAAGGAACGCTACACTACCGGGATAGAAAAAATTAGAACTGCAGTTACCGAACGAGCTTCGGAAGTGAAAACGCTGACAGGACAACTTAGCTCAATTTCTATTGACGACTACCGGCAAAAAGCCACCCCGGAGATTGAACAACAAAAAGAAGCGCTTGTTGAAACGTACAAAAAACTTGGCAAGCAATACGAAGAGATTAACAATCAACTTACGACGCACCGGAAAACGCAAGACACGCTGAATGGAAGTTTGGAAACCAACAAAAGAGAGTTAGCACAGGAAGAAGATAGTATCGCTAACCTCAACCGTCAGCTCGAAGAGCAGCTGAAGAAATCGACATTCGAAACGCTGTCCGAAGTGAATAATATTTTGGCGCAACCCATTAACCTCGAACAGGAAAAAGCTAACGTTGCCAATTTTAAAGAAAATCTTTCGGCTTGGAAAAACCAGACTAAAAATATTGAGGAAGAAATAAACGGCCGCGAATACAATTCCGAGGCACATGAAAAGTTAAAAGTTGAAATTCAGTCTTTGAGTGAACAGGCAAACCAAAAAAACCAGGAGCTTGGCCGGGTCGAGGAACTTTTGAATAAGTTAAAACTCGATATTGAAAAGCAGAAAGACCTGCGTAAACAGCTTGATGCCCTTGAGCTTCGTGGCGAGAACATCAAAACGCTGAAATCGTTGTTTAAGGCCAGTGGCTTTGTTAATTACATCTCTTCAGTTTACCTGCAAAACCTGTGCAATGCGGCTAACGACCGTTTTTTCCGACTTACACGTCAAAAGCTGAGCCTCGAAATTACGGGTGACAACAATTTTATTGTACGCGATTATATGAACGGCGGCAAAACTCGCAGCGTGAAAACCCTCTCGGGCGGACAAACATTCCAGGCCGCACTGTCGCTGGCACTGGCACTGGCCGACAATATTCAAAAAATTACCGAATCGAACCAAAACTTCTTCTTCCTCGATGAAGGTTTCGGGGCGCTCGACAAAGAATCGCTCGGAGTGGTATTCGACACGTTGAAAACCCTACGCAAAGAAAACCGCATAGTAGGCGTAATATCACACGTGGAGGAAATGCAACAGGAAATCGATATTCACCTGCGCATTGAGAATGATGAAAAACAGGGAAGTTTGATACGGAGAAGCTGGGCTGAGTGATCAAACAAACTAATCATTGCAAACTAACCCGCCTTTTTGTAGATTTATCATTTAATTTTTCCATAGTTAACAATTAACATATCCGGATATGACATCAGAAAAATTCAACATTGATTCCCAGCAGCTTGAAGGCGATTTAAACACGATTATCACCAACGCCAAAACCATACACAACACCCCCGAAAACAAAAAGCTTGCACTGTCGTGTATTGACCTTACCACGCTGAATTCAACTGACACGGAAGAAAAGGTAAAAGCTTTTACCCAAAAGGTGAACGATTTCCCCAACCATTTTGAAGGCCTCGACAATGTGGCGGCTATTTGTATATATCCCAACATGGTAAAAGCCGTGGAAGAAACCCTGCAACTCCCCGAGGTTAATATCGCTTCCGTTTCGGGCGGTTTTCCATCATCTATGACTTTCACCCCGGTGAAGGTAGAAGAAACAAAACTAGCCATCGAAGCGAGAGCCGATGAAATAGATATTGTATTAGCGCTAAGTCACTTTTTAGCAGGTGAGTTTCAGGAAGCCCACAATGATATTGCAGCCATTAAAAATGTTATGGGTGATGTACACCTTAAAGTGATACTTGAAACCGGGGCGCTCGAAACACCCGAGAACATTTGGAAAGCATCGATGCTGGCCATTAATGCCGGTGCTGATTTTATTAAAACCTCAACGGGGAAAATGAATCCCGCAGCTACGCCAATGGCAGCCTATGTAATGTGCCTGGCTATTGCTTATCATTACAAAGAAACCGGCGAGAAAATTGGTTTCAAACCGGCAGGCGGCATTTCAACACCCGAGGATGCACTGGTTTATTTGTCGATTGTGAAAGAAGTACTGGGAGATGAATGGCTCAATCCAACTCTGTTTCGAATTGGTGCCAGCAGGCTCGCCAATAATATATTGAGCGATATTCTTGAGAAAGAAGTAAAATATTTCTAGCTGAAACGAGCATGACCAACAAGAAAGTATTGCTTACACGACGATTTCCGGAGATTGCCACCCAAATGCTGAAACAAGCCGGTTTTTTGGTAACGACAAGGGATACAGAAGAGCCCATGTTGCAGGATGAACTGGTAGCGCAATCGAAAAACCACGATGCTGTTTTGTGTACTTTATCAGATAAAATCAACACCGACTATATCTGGCAGAATGCACATCTCGATGTGATATCGCAATTTGCTGTTGGCTACGATAATATCGACATTTACGAGGCCAACAAACAGGGCATTCCGGTGGGGTACACGCCCGATGTGCTTACCGATGCCACTGCCGATGTGGCTTTTGGACTAATGGTGGCAACTTCGCGTAAAATGTTTTACCTGCATAAAAGCATAATTGCCGGCAACTGGACTTACTTCAAGCCCAACTCAAACCTGGGCATCGAGCTTAAAAACAAAACACTTGGTGTTTTAGGGTTGGGTCGTATCGGTACCGAAATGGCCAAACGTTGCCGTGGTGCCTATAAAATGAACGTTATTTACCACAATCGAAACCGGAATGCCGAAGCCGAAAAGCAACTCGATGCTGAATATGTAAGTTTCGATGAACTGTTGAGAAAGAGTGATGTGCTCTCGCTGCATTGTGCTTTAAATGACGATACCAAAGGCCTTTTTGACCATTCGGCATTTAAAAAAATGAAACCGACCGCCATTTTTATCAACACCTCGCGTGGACTGGTACATAATGAAGCGGATTTAATTGAAGCGCTGCGTGAAGGGGAGGTTTGGGGTGCAGGCCTCGATGTTACCAACCCCGAACCCATGAAACCCGATAATCCTTTGTTACAAATGGAAAATGTTTGTGTGGTGCCACACATTGGTTCGGCAACGGTTGAAACACGCGATGAGATGGCTAAACTCGCCGCGCAAAATATTATTGGTTTTTACAATAAACAAGGAATGGCCCATATTGTAAATCCTGAAATTCTTAAATAATACTGAAGGTATCTCGTTGTTGTTTATATCTGAAAAGATGCTTCATCAACTTGCCGTTTAATAAAACCAGAATATGCTGTGCATTATTTCACCCGAAAAACGCCCCGGATTTAACCTGGCAGCCGAAGAATATTTCTTTAAAAACTATGATGAAGATATATTTCTTCTTTACATCAATACACCATCGGTGATTGTTGGTAAGCATCAGAATGCGCTGGCCGAAATTAGCCCGCAGTATGTCCGGGAAAACAACATTGCAGTGATACGGCGCTTGTCGGGCGGCGGAGCTGTTTATCACGACGAAGGGAACCTTAATTTCTCATTCCACCAAACGGTTAATGACCCGGCAAAGGTTTCTTTTAAGATTTTTAACAAGCCCATTGTAACGGTTCTTCAAAATATGGGTGTACCCGCCGAAATCAGCAAGCGCAACGACATTTTTGTTAACGGGCTAAAGATATCGGGACATGCCGAACATGTTTTCCGCAAGCGGATACTTAGTCATGGCACTTTGCTTTTCAATGCCCGGAAAGAAAAACTATCTAAAGCCATAAAAAACACCTCGGGCACTTTTAACGGGAAAGCCATCCAATCGGTACGCAGTAAAATTGGTAATATTATTGATTTTATGGATTCACCCATCTCCATTGAAACGTTAACAGAAAGAATTGTTAATCATATGCTTGCAGCGGTTAACGATGCAGAAATGTACACGCTGAACGCGGCTGACATTAAAAGAATTGAGCAATTGGAATCAGAAAAATATGCAACGTGGGAATGGAATTTTGGCTACTCACCAAAATACCGGTTCAGCAAACAGGTAGATGAAACCGGCATTTCGGTGAATGTTGAAAAGGGCGTAATTAAAGAAATAGAAATAACGGGCTCATTTTTCAATGATGAAGAAAAAAGGTTCGTTATTGAAGCTTTTCAAAACACATGTCATAATTACGAGCATGTAAAAACCACGTTAGAAAAATCCGATTTATCGAAGAATAAACAAAAAGATATTTTAGAAGGAATGTTTTAAACAAAATCCGATTATTCGTCTCTCACTTCTACAATTTTTTCTTTTGTAATAACTCTGCCATTCGATAATACTACATTAACCTGAACGATAAAATCAGACTGAACAGCACTTGTTCGCACATTAGCTTTCACCTTACCTTCATTATCAATTTTAGCGTTGGGTTGCCAAAGCAAAGTTGTTTGATATTTCCATACATCCGGTTTAAAATCATCATATCTGAACGCTTTTGAAAATTCGCGTTCATCTTGTTCTTCGCTGATATCTTTCCCACCTCCCGAACCATGAGTCCTGATCTCGATGACACCAACGCTGTTGAGGCCGGTATAGCGTTGAATGTCAATAGGTTTTGTGCTGATGTTAATCGATTCCACATCGTAAGGTGATATTTGGCTCAGGGCATCGATACTTGTACCTACTTTCTGTCCGTCAATTACAATTAATGCACCCTGCTGAAAATTAAGTGAGTTACGTGATCCATAAAAAACAATCTGGTTGCTAATAATATCAAAAGGTTTAATTGTTTTAATTACTTCAAGGATAGAGGATCCGGATTGTAACATTCTTTCGGCTATTCCCGGAGTCCGGGTTCGTTTATCCTTTGTTTCGGCACCGATATCATGCAGTAATTGCCCATTTTGTTGGTAGTAGCTGTAAGTGTCAGACCCATAAACAGTATTCCGGTTAAATTGCCGCGTAAGTAGCATATCTGATAATGTTTGGTCGAAAGAACGGTCAAGTTCAACATTGTAGGTTTTATTTCCATCATCGTTAACAGCTTTTATTCCCATGTTGGGTAATTTGTTTAGTCCGCGAAACAAAAACTTTCCTTGTGAATCTGATTTCACTGTTTTCAGGGCATTTTCATCGCGATGTCGTAAAATGACCCTGGCACCAGCTACCGGCTTTCCTGATTTATCGGTAACAATACCTGAAATGCCCTGTTGTGTTTCTTCGGATGTTGCAGCTTTACCTTGAAGAATGTCTTCAATGGAATAATAGGCATAAGAATTCCCGAGTAGTTCGATGTTACACATATATCGGTTTAACACATTATCGGGCGGGTACAATGTTAAGGGGTTTGAAAAAAAGTGAACATGCTTTTCATTTGCATTGCTGAAAACATTTTGTTTGTCAATAACCTTCATGTCAACATCAACAACCGAATATATTTTCAACAACTCACTTAAATCTACTTCAATATCAAAGGACTCGTTGGTTTTAGCAACAGGAGGATTTGTTTTAATGTTGAGTTGAGTAGAATCAGCAACATTACCGCAATATATAAGCCTTTCGGATACAACACGAGCATCCGGCGAAAGGATGGCAACATGAATAATGTCATTGGGAATATCAGCGGTATTTATCTGGAAGCTATTTTTTGCTTTTGCTTTGAAATCGAACTGCAAATGCACTTTTCCATTCGATAATACTACAGCGTTATATTCGCGCCCTACGTAACTGCCGGCGTTCAATACATCAAGCCAGACCTGTCTGTTTTTTACTTTGTATAAATGAATGGCCGTACCATTTAATAGCGGCGAAGGCAGGGCAAACTTCTGTCCTTTACCATATTCTGATTCAATTGTCAGGGTATATTGATTTTGGGAAACCGGCATTAAACTTAGCATGCCAACATGGTTTTTCAGTATTTTGGCGAGCCCCGATCGGTGACCTGTCTGGTCGTAAATTGTTCCCTCAACACTTACCGGTTGGCCAAAAGGATTAAAAGCACGGTAAACAATGCGTTGCTGTTGATTCGACAACAGGGTGTTGCCCTCGGGGTGAAATTCAACATGCAGCCGGTCGGAGGTAGTTGGCACCGGTATTTTGCGTGAATTATTACCACGCCCTATTACTTTTATATTAAAATAGAACCCATGCTTCAGATCCCCGGGTAATTCGTATTCTAACGCTACTGTTTCGTCAGTTTCGATTCGTGTTTTTTCGCTAAAAATTTCAATGTCATCATCAAAAAGCGATACCGATATACGTTCTTTTCTGGATGATGTAGTAACCGTGTGAAGTTTAAGCGACAGCGTTACATCATCGCCGGTATCGTAAATATTTTTATCGGTTGAGGCTTCAATGGTGTAAGTGTTTTTATCAAGCCGGTTAATGTACACGGGTTTTATAGCGGCCAGCGAGGGCTTATTTATTTCAGGGCTATCTGAGTGATAAGTCATAAGACACATGTGCCCGTACTCTGCCCACGAAGGCACGGTGATATAGCCCGAAGCATAACCATTCTCAACCAGTTCCTGTTGATCGACAACTACTTCGCCCGATTCATTTTTCAGCACCACAACCACCTCTTTGTTCCTGGCAGATAATTGCGTTACCACGTTATACAAATCAATTTCATACCATATTTTTTCACCCGGCGCATAAATATCTTTATCGGTGTGAATAAACGATTTATGCAGTGCATTTTCATTAGTGTCTGTTTGCAGTGCCTTTGTCAGTTTTTCAACCGGAGGTTGAGCAATAGTTGCATCTGCTACACAAAAAAGGATTAAGCTAATAAGTAACGTTTTCATATCTTTATTTTAGAATGCTCATAAGTTAATTCAAAACCTGAAACCCGAAACCTGCAATTATTTAATTCCGGTATCGCACAACCAGATCATTATTATCAAAATTCCGGAGTGCCTTAACCAAATCTTCTTCAGGTTCTATCACATTGTAATTCTCCCAAAACGACTGGTCGTACTGTTTGATCTTTTCAGTAAATATTTCATTCGACCGGAATGTTTCCTTTCGGTTAAAATGTTCAATATTACCTTTTTCAATTTGCGTTATTATGATCTCGGAGGTACTTAAAAAGTCTTTTCTTTCACGTTTTTTACGGTCTTTTATCCTGATTTCAAACATGCTTCTGGCCGAACGAAAATACCATTTGCCGTTTACTTGTTT
>JAQIDF010000350.1 GCA_027858145.1 Prolixibacteraceae bacterium
GGAATAAGTTTGCAGCCCGATATTTTTTCAGGGGCACCACATTCGTCAACCATGATATGTGCCGTTGAAGGGCATATAACACTGTTATACGATTGTGCCAGCGTTGAAATAGCGAGCACATTGGCCCCGGTGCCATTAAAAACAAAATAGACATCGGTATCTCTTCCAAAATGCTGCTTAAATACATCGATGGCTTTTTCGGTATAATGGTCAGTTCCGTAGCCGGTAACATGTCCGTTGTTGGCTTCGTTTATTGCTTTCAGTATTGCCGGGTGTACACCCGAGTTGTTATCACTTGCAAATCCTCTGTTATTCATACTGTCTTTTATTCGTTAAATATGAAGCGGCATTTTAATCTAAGGCAGAATATCAAAACTGCAAAAAAATATTGATATATTGAAACAAATGGGAGTATCAATGTTTATTTGCAACGGTTAGTTTAAAAGCTTGTCGTTAAAAGAGGTAATTTGAAACAAATTAAAAAATATAAAAATGAAGCATCTACTATTATTTCTTCTTGTTGTGGGCATAAGCCTTACAACACTAGCACAAAAAACGATTAGTATAGATGACTACGAATCGAAAAAAGATAAGGATGAGGAGGTTCAAACCATTATGAACTCGTTTGAGTTAAAACGTATTCGCGGATTTGGCGGCCCTACACTTAGCTTTTCTTCAATTGGTGACGAATTTGCACTCTTCACTGGCGGTGGTGGTGGTTTAATCATAAATAGTTTTTTCATTGGTGGATATGGTGAAGCATTATCTGCCACTTCACATCAAAACGATTTTACAAAAATGCATGATATTGAGTTTGGGCATGGCGGTTTTTGGTTTGGATATGAATTTATGCACCAAAAAATGATTCATCCGGTTTTCAGTGTGCGTTCAGGTTGGGGAAGGGTGAAAGGTGTGCAAAACAATGTGTCTTATTCTGATAATGTTTTTGTGTTGAAGCCAACTTTAGCCGCCGAAGTTAATTTTACCCGGTTTATGAAGGTGAATGTAGGAGCGGAATACCGGCAGGTTTTCAATGCAGGACTGGGAAATATGACCAGCAGCGATTTTTCAGATGTTGGGGTTTATGTCAGCTTCATTTTCGGTTGGTTTTAAAATAAAACGGGTTGCTTTGTTAAATAGGAAGCAACCCGCACTTTATAATGAAATATGGTACATTCGAATGTGAAAACTACATGAAAATTAATTGTGTTAGTACATAAACCGGTAATAATACAATTAAAGAGAATTTAAAAATGTAACCCAGAAAACTGGGCATGTTTATATCGTTTTCCACGGCAATAGCTTTCACCATAAAGTTTGGTCCGTTTCCAATATACGTCATCGAGCCAAAAAACACAGCACCCATACTAATTGCCGATAATAGTTTTTCGGGAATATTGGCAGCCAAAACTGCGTCGGGAAACTGGTTTGTCATCCCTTCGGCCAGATTAAAAAACGAAATAGCAGTAGGAGCATTATCTAAAAAGGCACTTAATCCGCCGGTAGCGTAATAAAATTGCCATGGTTTATTAATAGCAAATAAACTTGCATCGGTTTTTAGTATGAGTAAAGCCGGCACCATCGTGATAAATATTCCCAAAAACAGGTATGCTACTTCTATAATCGGGGCCCATGTATACTTGTTGTCCTTGTATCTGAGTTTATTTTTGGTTGTGACAATTGAAAGCACTGCCATAAGTAAAATAAAACCTTCACGTATAAAACCAATGTAATGATTATGATGTATCTCTGGAATATAGTTGCCATTAATAAATGCAACAGATAAAATGACTCCACCCAGAAAGATAAAATTGTGTGTTCCTTGTATGCGAAGTGGAGCTGGTTTTGCAGGTTGTTTTAAAGGTGTATGTTTAACTTCTTTTTTATGGTAGTATGAGTCAACCACGTAAAAGATAGATAAAAGTGCTATTAAAACAAACAGCCATTCATTAAAAAGGCCAAAAAACCAACCGAATGTAGCACCATGCAAGTAAAGTAAAAATAATGGCGGGTCGCCAAGTGGGGTAAGTATGCCTCCAGCATTGGCTACAATGGCTATGAAAAACAGGATTGTATGTACATTGTTTTTTCGATGTGCGTTGGCTTTAATTATAGGGCGAATAAGTAACATTGCAGCACCCGTAGTTCCCATAAATGAAGCCAGTAGCCCTCCAATGGCCAAGAAAGAGGTGTTGATCCAGGGCTTCGTGTTTATATCTCCACTAAGGTGAATGCCACCGGTAATTACAAACAACGCTCCCAGTAAAACTATAAAAGGAACATAATCGAAAAGTAACTGATGAGACAGTTCTGTACCTAAGCCTCTTGAAATGAGAATTAAGGATGTTGGAATGCCTAATGCCAACGAAACAATTAATTTGTTTTTGTTGTTTTCCCACCACTCCTCAAAAAATAAAGGGCCTAACGCAATAAATAATAACATTAACACGAAAGGCACTGTTAACCATAAGGGGATGTTTGGTTCTATAACTCCGTTCATATACAAATAAAATTAATTTAGTCGTATGGAACTGGCATGTAGAGGTTGTAGAATTGAACATGCATGTCGGTTTCACATGGCTTGTTAAACCTTCTGAAAATTTTGAAGCTGCAAATATAAGAGTTATAAGGGAAGATGAAATTTATTGGCCACTTTATTTAAATAAATATCGAAAAAATTACATACGTTGCGATTTTATTGGGCTGTGTGAAGTGTTATTTATATTTTAGGAGTTTCTATTCAGATTCTGTTTCTTTCTTATCTGTGGTTTTTATCAAGGCAAAGATATTTTCAGAGCCGGCTCCACAGCTAATAATGGTTTTAATGGCATAATCGACAGATATATCAGTTCTCTTCACTTTTTCTTTGGGTAAATGGTAAATGTTACCCGATGTTGGGTTAGGACCTGTAGGGACAAAAACAGTTAGGTAATCATTGTTTTCCTGATAGTCGGTAATAAAACCGGTCATTAACACGCCTGAATTAAAAATGTCAATAAGAACTACTTCTGAAAAGAATGTA
>JAQIDF010000373.1 GCA_027858145.1 Prolixibacteraceae bacterium
TATTGCGGTCCTGACATCAGGATGTGGTCAGCGCCGGTCGAGGACTTATCAACCTGGCGTGACGAAGGCCCGATTTTTACTTATAAGGTAGATGGACAATGGGATGTAATGTACGCACCCGACCTTGTTGAGGTGAAAAGAAAAGACGGTACAAAAGAATATTACCTTTATCCACACAGCCGTGGTTGGAATCGCGAAGCAATGGTATGCAAGGGAACCCGTCCGGATGGACCGTTCACCCCAATTAACCTTACAGAAGACGGTAAACGCACCGTGCCAGGGAGTATACTTGGTTTCGATCCTGCCGTGTATATTGAATATGTAACAGATCCCAACGACCCCGATTATGAAATTGGATTCAGAGCTTATGGATACTGGGGATTCCAACGATCAATGGCAGCACAACTGGATCAGAAAACCATGTATTCGGTGCGTCCGGGAACCGAAGTAATCGATTATTTCCTGCCTGCCAGTTCCAGATACGGAGTAATCAGAGATCCTGAAGGTACAGAATATCCCTGTATTTACGAAGGTGAAGATTTAGGAAGATTTAATTTCTTTGAAGCTTCATCCATCCGTAAGGTTGGTAATAAATACATCACTGTTTACAGTGGCTATTCAGGCCCCGAATACGGGGTGGGCAGTTCCAACTCCACATTGCGCTATGCTGTTGGCGACACACCGCTTGGACCATGGAAAAGTGGTGGCGTTTTGGTTGACTCTCGTGGAGTGGTTCTGAATCGTGATGGATCAGGGTTGCAAACAACTAACGGTGGGCATAATACCCATGGTAGTATTGAATTGATAAACGGACAATGGTATGTGTTCTTCCACAGACCTCCCCGTAATTTTGGTTTTGCACGTCAGCCAATGGTTGCGCCCATAACCATCGAAGGGGAAGAAAAACCGGTAGCTGAAGGCGGAAGTGCTACTATCAGGGCTTATGATCCTTATGCGAAAGATCAAACTTGGACGGCAAAAGACAAACAAGGAAACGAATATACAGGAGCAGAAGTAACTTCTGAAGGTTTCCATATTTATGGTCTTGATCCTTATCAATACTATTCCGCAGGATATGCATGTTATCTTTCCGATGTAGGAATGCAGCAAGATTCGTGGGATATATGGGATAACAACATGCCCATTACTAACGTGAAGAATGGCAACATTGTAGGATATAAGTATTTTGGTTTCGGGGGGCTCGATAAAGACAAAAATGGTTTGAAAGCCTTTAAAGGGACTAAAAAAAGAAATAAAACAGCGTTTAATCTTTTCCTTACGCCAAAAACACAAAAATCTTTTAAGGTGAACGTTTGGTTAGACGGCCCCTGGGACAATGCCGCCTGGAACGGGACAAAAATCGGTGAGATTATTGTACCTGCAAATTCTAAACAAGAAACAACCAAATTCACAGTAGATGTTTCAAAGTTTGTTGACCATCTGGATAAAAAGCACGCGATTTTCCTTGTAGCGGAAAGTGCTGAGCAGGGAAGCCTTTTCGATTTTATTGGGCTTGGTTTCAGCCATAAGAAAAAGAAAATTGAGCGTCCGGTTGCGCCTAAGGTAAGTATTGCAGTTAATGGAGAAGCCATAGAAGTGCCGGCTACCCCTGTCAGGTCTACAAATGCTAACGGGATTGTTGGTTACAATCTGTATGAAACAACTGTATCGATTCCATCCAATACCAATGACATGCCGAAGGTATCAGCCTCAACAGATAATGAAGCTGTGAAGGTAAATGTTATTCAGGCAGAATCAACTTTCGGAAAAGCTATTGTGAAGTGCGATTATAATGGTATTGTTAAAACCTACAATGTTGTATTTGCTGCTGAATAATTTAATTTGAATTGAGAAAGAAATAACACATTACTATATTGTCACTTACTCCATTAGACCCAGGCATCGTGTTTGAGAAAATTATAGTCGATTTTGGTGGATATAAAAATTCGTATCTGTTCTGCAATGAATCGTCCAATAAAAGAGAGGTTGATAAATAAACAAATATGAAAATAAAATTTTTATTTGTTGTATTAATATTAGTTTCGATGATTTCCTGCTCAGAAACTGCATCAGATAGTTCTGATTTCCAGGTATACCTTTGTTTTGGCCAATCTAATATGGCCGGGGCTGCCAAGGCAGAAGTACAGGATTCAATAGTTAATCCACGCTTTCAGATGATGAGTGCAATGGATTGTCCTGACAAGAACAGGGAGAAAGGGAAGTGGTACACAGCAACACCTCCTTTGTGCGATTGTAATGCAGGGCTCTCTCCTGCCGATTATTTTGGCAGGACATTGGTTGAAAAACTTCCGGAAGACATGAAAGTCGGGGTCATCAATGTGGCTGTTGGGGGCTGTAAAATTGAATTGTTTGATAAATATAATTATCAGGCTTATGTCGATTCAGCTCCCGGTTGGATGCAGGGATGGATCGCTAATTATGGTGGAAATCCTTATGGCCG
>JAQIDF010000395.1 GCA_027858145.1 Prolixibacteraceae bacterium
TTTATTCACGCTCTCTCAATTACTGTGGCAAGTTCAAAATCTTTAAACGTAAACGCCCTGCAAAGCCTGACTATACTTTCCGGATTCACCCCCACGCCGGCCAGCATTTTTGACGGCCACCCCGCCTTTTCGCTTACGCGAAAGTGGGCGGCTTGCTTTTAAATTGACTTCGATTATTTAGCAAATGTTGTTTTTTAAAAGGGCGTACGCATACGAAGTGGGCAGGCCCTGAAAATGCGGCGGCAGCGTAGGACATTACCGGGCAAACGAAATACTAAACCCGTTTATGAACAGAGATATGATGATGTGTTGCAAATTTGCCTTAAGGGAGGGAGCTTTAATTTTCACAAGTCCTCGATAACAATCGGGATGCTCACTTTTTATCGAATGAAAAAGTGAGAGCCTGTCTGGCTTGAAGACAAGAACCTGATAGCCCCATGTCTCTCATAATCTTGTTTGACCAGCAAAGAAAGTGCTTCAATTTCGCGCGGTGTAGTGGCGCAACCTACTGTTTTTATAACTTTTCACTTACCCCTGACCTTCTGTATTACTTGTATGGAAAGGCTTCCAGAATGGTTGTATTTCTTTCGGACAAACATAACAATACCTGATTTACAAATAGATAGATGGGTGTCCCGAAAAAGTGCTGAAAACAGGAAAAATTATTGATTACACTAATCACGAATTTAAATTCGTGTATTCGTGGCATTTATAAGTTTCACTGTTTTCAGCATTGAGACCGCAAAGTTAGTTCAACTTAATAATAATTCGACGGTAACTTGTGAGAGACGGTTTCCCGTTATCGCTTACTTCACAAATCAGGTGAATTGTTTTTCCTGATGAGCCCGAGGGTGTTGTAAACGTAACTTTTTGCGAATGGTCAGCTGATATGTTTAACTCCCCGTCATACGTTCCGGCTTCGGGTAAAACCCACCATTTATAATTTAATTGATCACCATCGGGATCAAATGACTTCGAGGCATCAAGGGTTACCTTTCGCCCGACCTTTTTATCGATCTCGATGGGGTCAAATCCTTTTTCGCCATTGAGGATTACAACCGGGTTGCGATTCCCTTTCCCCCTATCGGCCCAATCCATCCGGGCTACAAAATTATTGAAAATGGCCGGGTAGAAATAATCAAAATACCGCGAGCATATTTCCCATGCCTGTCCGGTATGATTGGTGTATGCGAAAGTTTCGTCATCCGGGCCTATTCCCCATTCAAAATAGCCTCCCCAGTTAACCTGACCTGGTTCAAGCGGATTGCTCAACCCGTTGGGCAACACATAATAAAAGGATGGCGAATCACCTTCAACACCGTACTTATACTTCGGGTAAACCTTTCCAAGTGCCCCGTGGCTTTGGATGTGTTGTGCATACTGATCCCAGTTGTCGCGCCCGGTGCCATTTTGTTTTTTCCATGCACATTCATCCCAAAAAAACATTAAATCACCTTCAAACTCACGGCGCATCCACTGATGGGAACTGATGCTGTAGGGTGTACCTTCTTTGTACGAGCGATCCTGATCGGTTATTGCATAAGTTGGTATTTTATGCAAAAACTCCTTCAACTCTGCTTCACTTCGCTCTTGCTGTACCTGCCATATAGCCTGCGCCAGCGTGTTTCCGCCGCCCCAAAGCAAAATCCAAAGCGGACGTTCATCATCTTCATCGGCCAGTTTAATGATCAGCTCACTACCGTCTGAAACATTATCCTTTCCAATGTATTTCATTCCCCTTTTCCGGCTACCAAACACGGTTCGCTTACGCAGGTAGTCAGGACTGGGCCAGTAGCCAATATTCTGATGCGCTTCATTAGTTGAAAATTTGTTCTGGTTCGAACGTTTCATCAAATTGGGAACATCCTTTTCATAAGCATCGATTGCATCATGAATGAGCTGAAAAAAGTCGTCGCGGGTTTCTTCAAGACTCCACCCCGTGGTGTAAACAATCCCTTCGATCTCGAACAAATCGGCATGTGCCATAAGTCGCACCAACGATTCACTGTCGTCGGTTTCCCATGTTGAAACATCGGTTAAAACTACGATGCGGGGTTTGAGCTCATTCGAAATTAATTTTGGGTTCGCTTCATTCTGTGAATTGACATTCAAGGCGAATAAAAGCAAGGTTGCCAATGTAAACAGGTATTTTGTATTCATAGATAGATTGAAATTAAATATAGGTTAGTTATTATTTCATGTTCATAATCTGGGTTGATTCACATTATTCGATCAAAATAAATGCATACCGGTTTATTTCCGAAGGATTTTTTGAAACAACATTTATTTCCATTCCTGCATTTCGTACGGTTTGGTAAACATCAACGGCAAAAGCCTCCGGGCTTGGTCTTGAGTTCTTTTTGTCTTTGCAATCGATACGGTTACCAGTGCAATCTTTACATATCCCACAACACGTTTGGTTTAATAAAAATGCTTTCTGATACCCCTTGAGGAATATTTGTTTTTCAGTTTCCAGTAGTTTATTGGTCATGTTTTTCGACCATTCAGAAGCATAATTATTTTTATCGGTAAATTTATTTAACCGGATAATAATCCCGGATTTGTACTCGTTGAAAAAACTCTTACAATCCTGCACCGTTGGCGTATTTGGTGGACAAGTCCCTAACCCGTAATCACTGCATCCAAAAGTACACTTGACCCTAACCCAATGTGCAACAATAATTGATTCAGGATTAACCCATTTATATTCTGTGAACCCCTGTTCTGATAATATTGATTCTATTTCCTTTTTATTTATCATCTTATTTCAAAATTAATAAAACTTTTTGAAGTATAAATCCGGGACACCCGAATCGAAATTATCTCTTTCGTTTATAATGATTTTGCACAATCTGGTTTAAGAACACTTCAGAATCAACAAGTTCAAACTCTAACTCTTCAGGTAAATCAGAAAACAATCTGCTTCCACCACCCAGCAATATAGGAATGGTTGTAATGATTAGCTCGTCAATCAAATCTTTTTTAAGAAAATTCTGTATCGTACGTCCCCCGTCAACATAAAGGTTATAAAAGCCGCGTTGATTAACCACATCCAGGATTTCTTCGGGAGAACCACTCATTAATTCAGCTTTGCTTTTATATTCCTCTTTTACTTTTTTTAATGTACGACTAAGCACAAAAACAGGTTTATTATAAGGCCAGTCAACATCAAAATCACAAACCGTTTCAAAGGTTACACGCCCCATTACAATGGCATCAATATCATTCATAAAATGAGCATATCCCATATCAATATTGTCGGGATTAGAAATCGAATTCAACCATTCTAATCCACCATTTTTATCAGCAATATAACCATCTAAACTGGCAGCTATAAAAACCTTATTTTTCCTTTCCATTTTACCTTTTTTCGAGCATCATTTTCATATGTCGGGCAAATTTATTTTCCGGTATAAACGGTTACGGCCACGTTTCCTTTTTTGTGTCCTTTATCTACATACCGGTGTGCCTCAACAATTTCTTCAACAGGATATATTTTGTCGATAACGGGTTTTAGTATGTTCTTCTCAATCAAATCTTTTAGAAACAGCAAGTCATCTCCTATGATTTTTGGCTGACGATAATTATTCAGAAAAAAGCCATTCTTTTTCAATATTTTACGGCATTTTGAGGCTTTCGACTTCATAACGGCATCATATATTACATCAAATTTTTGCGGTATCCGGGTGAAATCTTCCGATGTATAATCAATAACATGGTCGGCTCCGAGGGATTTTACCAAATCAAAATTTTGACCACTACAAACGGCGGTCACTTCTGCACCATAATACTTGGCCAATTGAATGGCATAAGTGCCAAGACTACCAGATGCTCCATTTATTAAAATCTTCTGCCCTTTGGATATTTTGGCTTTTTGAAGGTTTTTTAGGGCAGTAAGGGCTCCTGCAGGTACAGTTGCTGCTTCCTCGTGGCTTAAGTTTGAAGGTTTTATGGCTACCAGTCCCTTTCGTTCCTGCTTTCCTTCTTTTACTTTTTCGGGCAGACAACGGTATTCGGCATATCCCCCCAACCCAAATCCCGTAAGGGCAAAAACTTCGTCACCTGCTTTAAATGACGTTACGTTGCTTCCTACATCTTCAACGATGCCTGAAACTTCTAAACCAAGTATCAGGTTTTTTTTAGGCTTAAAAAGCCCGAAAATAATTCGCACTAAAAAAGGGTCAACACGCCTTATGCGGGTATCACCAATGTGCGCTGAAGTTGCAAAAACTTTTATTAAAACCTCATTACGCTTCGGTTCAGGCTTTTTAACTTCTCTGATCTGAAGAACTTCAGGTGAGCCGTATTGAGTACAAACAACTGCTTTCATTTTATGGTGTGTTTATGTTATTCGTAGAGAGAAACTGTCTGGTTTTGCGTAATATCAGCAAAAAAATACGCAAAGTCAAATCGTGCTTAATTGTTGATTTTAAACACTAAACCAATGCTAAGATATAAAATATTGGGGGCATGTTGATTTGAATTATATTATTTCTTAGCTGTGACCGAAAAAAGCATGGGTATTTTATCTTCCAGACCCCTGATTTTATATTTTCCATCATCAACCTTCACCGTACTTAAGCCATGATTCCAAGAAACCGAATTTTTTTAACCGATGCATTCCGATCGGTAGCTGTATTGCAGCTTATCACTTTTTATAGAAACAATAGTAAGCTGGTAGCCATTACAGCCATACCAGCAATCAACCCGCCTATTGCAACATGATGCTCACCATATTCTTCAGCTGTTGGTAATAACTCGTCAAGTGATATATAAACCATTATTCCGGCAACACCGGCAAATATTACTCCGAAAGTAGACTCATTGAAAAAATTACGCAAAATGAAAAAGCCCAATATTGCTCCAACAGGCTCTGCTAATCCGGATAAGAAAGATAACCAAAAGGCCTTTTTTCTATTCTTTGTTGCATAATAAATAGGGACTGAAACAGCAATTCCTTCAGGAATATTATGAATCGCAATAGCAACAGCAATACTAACACCAAGTGTTGGATCGGTTAAAGCCCCCATAAAAGTAGCTAAGCCTTCAGGGAAATTATGAATTGCTATTGCCAATGCTGAAAACAATCCCATCCTAAGCAGCTTCTTATTATTGGCGGGATTCAGGTTCTTTTCTTCAATATTTTTTATCTCATGCGGATTTTCAAATGAAGGGATGAGTTTATCAATTAAAGCAATTATTGCAATTCCGCTAAAAAATGCAATAACAGTATAAATATTTCCAATTTTGATACCATGAGCTGCCGTTAATGAATCTTTAGCTTTTACCATAATTTCAACTAATGAAACATAAATCATAACACCAGCCGAAAACCCCAATGACCCGGCCAGAAATTTTGGGTTAAACTTTTTTGACAAAAAAGACATCAAACTGCCAACACCTGTTGCCAGACCGGCAAATACTGTCAACCCAAGTGCAAATAATATATTGTGCGTTTCCATTGTGATATTATTTTAATTAAACAATCTGTATGTGAACCCAAGACTTAAAAAAATTATCTGTTGCATATTCGTTGAGACCAACACCACCAAATATATCAAGCTGAAAGTTTGGTGTTAACAAATCGGATAATGAATGGGCAAAAGAAAAACGAATATCAGCTGCAGTATATTCAGGTTTAAAATCATCATTAGCCGTAAAAATAAGTACTAATCCTCCCAGTTTACATAAAATGCCAACCCCATCAGTAACTGTATTAAAATAAGATTTTTGCATCTCATAATATATTCAATTTAATTGTTTTACATAGATAATATTTGAAATATCTTGATTGAGAATAATTTTATTCTGATCGATAACAACTTCTGTCATTCCATTTGATTTGTATTGTTTTTCAACCCAAATATTTACACCAATTATAAAATGATTTGAAGTACAAAACTCAAAAAAATCTTCATCAGAACTAAACAACCTTGATATTTCATACATACATTCTGCTTCTGCCTCTGAAAGAGGGATTTGAGAACTATCAGGTTTTATTTCTCCATTTATGGCTGGAATTGGGTCTCCATGCGGATCAAACGCCGGAAATCCTAAATAGTGCTCAATTTTTTCGTCTAAAAAATCGGATGTCTGATGTTCCAGTTGTTCGGCCTCTCTGTGTATTTCATGCAGCGACAGGCTTAGCGTTTTAAAAAGAAATGACTCCCACAACCGGTGCTTACGTATAACTTTTAATGCAAGCTTTTCACCCTTTTCTGTGAGTGATAAAGATTTGTATTTTGTATAATTCACTATTTTTTTCAATGACAATTTCCTGGCCATATCGGTTGCAGCAGCATTGCTGACATTTAGCAAGGATGCAATAGTGCTTAACCGTGTATCAGCACCTGAAAGCTTACTTTGTTTATAGATTGTCTTTATATAGTTGTCTACCGAAACAGTCATGAATCATAAATTTTGATCTATTATTTAAGCATACTTAAAAATAACAACAAGCATACTTAAAATAAAGTTCATAGATATTAATAAAAAAGCCACAACACAACTAAAATAATTACCAAACTCATCGTAATATGAAAAGCAGCTGACACTTGAGTGCTAAAATTACATTATTGATTTGATTTTTTGCCACGAATGCACGAATAACTTGTTATTCGATTTAGTGTAAATCAGCAAAATCCAATGGTTGACAATAAACTAAATTTCAATATGATCCAATAAAATGATCATAAAAAACACGAATTATGGATTCTTTGAATCCTTTTTAATTCGTGAATTCGTGGCTAACGTATCAGCAGTATTTCCCAATATACAATAGCAACAGCGAAGATGACAAAATAAATTACCTCCTCCCGATGAACATTGTGGATTAAGTGGAGGTGTATAAGTGCACAGAAACCTAACCGGCTTTAGCCGAATATAAAACAATTAATCAATAATGAAACGCTAATCCACAAATTACCAATGACTAATTTACCAATAACTCTTATCCTCTTATTTGATTAAATTTGAGATACCCAATTTTAAAAATCAACACCTGATTTACAAATACGTAATTGGGATCAAAAAAAGGGGCGGTTAACATTAAAAAAAGGGCTG
>JAQIDF010000397.1 GCA_027858145.1 Prolixibacteraceae bacterium
TACAGGCAATTGGGGATGTACATAAAGTTTCGTAATATTGCAGGGCAAAAATTATTGTGCCTAAATGATACAGAAGCATACAATAATGTGCTAAAAACGGAGTTTTAACCCAAAAGATAAGCATTTTTAGCCTTGAAAAGATTTATTCAATCGAAATATATACTGACTGCAATTTTATCGGTCGTTTTACTATCGTGTTCTACCCAAAAGAACACTTTAATGACGCGTGGTTTCCACAATCTTACGGCGCACTATAACGTGTACTTTAACGGCAATGAAGCCATGGAAGAAGGATTGCTGGAGATACAAGAAGAGTACGAAGAGGACTACACCCGTATTTTACCAATCTTTAAAGAGAGCCTGCCGGGTACCGAATCGATGGTGAGCAGTAACATGAACCGTTCGGTTGACAAGGCCACTAAACTAATCAGGCGGCACTCGATTACTGCTCAGCCCGAATCGAACCGCAAACAACGCAACGCGCGAAAACGAAAGCCTGTTAAGCCGGAATATAACCGCTGGGTGGACGATGCTTTTATTATGATGGGACGTGCCTATCTTTACAAAAAAGAGTATTTGATGGCATCGACCACTTTTACCCAAATGATAAGAAAGTATAAAGACCAGCCTGAGAAATACAGGGCTTATTTGTGGCTGATACGTACCTACAACGAAGCAGGGCGGTACACCGAAGCGCAGGAATTGATTGACACGATGGAAGGGGATGATAAGTTCCCGGAGGATTTGGAAGGCGAACTGGCCATTGTGAGTGCCGACCTGCAACTGAAGCAGCAGAAACACGAAGAAACTGTTCAGTACCTGAATATTGGAATTCAAAACATACGCGGCAACCAACGTAAGGCGCGCTACAACTACATACTGGGGCAGCTGTACCAGGAGCTGGGCAATAACGAAAAAGCGCTTGAAGCTTACCGTCATTCAATACGCCGCCGCCCCGATTACGAGATGATGTTTAACGCACGTATTAATAGTGCTTCCGTTTTGTCGGGCAATACCGATGTGGCTGGTTTGCGCAAAGAGCTACTGAAAATGAGCAAAAAGAAAAGGAACGAACCTTTTCTTGACCAGATTTATTACGCGCTGGGCAACATCATGTACAACGATGGGCGAATTGACGATGCCGTGGAACTATATCGCAAATCGGCAGCGTTGGCGCTTGAAAACGATTATCAGCGGGCGCAAAGCTGCCTTACACTTGCTAATATTTACTTCGACCGTAAAGAGTATGTGCCAGCAGGCCAGTATTACGACAGCGCCATGGTGGTGATTGATGAAAACTATCCAAAATACGAAGAAATTAACGAGCAATACCAAAGTCTGAACTTATTGGTTACAAATATTCTGACTGTTGAGACTGAAGACTCGTTGCAAAATCTGGCCTCGCTGAGTGATGCCGAACTGGAAGCCCGGATAAGCAAATGGATTGAGGCCGAGGAAGCGCGCATCGTTGCACAGGAAGAAGCCATGGCATCGGGTGATTATGGTAGTACCTACAACCGCTATGGCAGCCGGAGTTTGCGCAATCGCGGGGGTGGCTGGTATTTTTATAACCCGTCGACGGTTTCGCGTGGTAAACAAGATTTCCAACGCCTGTGGGGCGACCGGCCAAACGAAGACAACTGGCGCCGAAGCGATAAATCATCGGCAATGCTTGCCGAAATGGGTGAAGAGGGCGAAGTGGTTGATAGTTTGAGTGAGCTTACTATGGAAGAACCCCGCATTGACGACCCAACCACGCGCGAATATTACATGCAGGATATTCCAACCACCGACTCGCTAATGGCCGTATCGAACAATCGGATAAGAGATGCTTTGTTTACTGCCGGAAACGTTTTCAAAAACGATTTTAACGATTACGAACGCGCCATTAGCAATTTCAGGAACCTGAATAAACGTTTCCCCGGAAATATGTACCAACTGCCGGCGTATTTTAACCTTTGGGATATTTACAAAACGCTTGAAAATGCTGACAGCGCCGCATACTACAAAAACCTGATTATTGATAATTATCCGGAATCGAACTATGCCAAATACCTGATTAACCCCAACTTTTTTGTTGAAGAACAGGCCCGGAAAGACAGTCTGAACCACTTGTACCAAATGGCATTTACCAGTTATGCGCGTCGAAATTTCAAGCAGGCTGTACAATACAGCAATCAGGTAGCGCAAATGAAACCCGATGCTGATTTGAAATCGAAAGCCAGGTTTATTAAAGTGGTTTCAGATACACGCGACTACGAAAACAACCAGTTTGCCGATTCGCTGGAAGCATACATTAGTAAGTACCCCAATGCCGAACCCACACCACTGGCAAAACAAATACTGGAGCTGGTGAAAGAAGAAAAACTTCAAAACTACGATGAACTGGTTGAAGCGGGTTACCTGAATGACGTGATCAAAAACCTTGAAATACTTGCACAGGAACAGCAGGATGCCGATTCAACCATGTTGCAAAAGTGGAATACCGAAGAAGAATTGCTGCACTATTTTGTGATTGCTTTCCCAAATAATGGAAACATTGATGTAAACCGTTTAAAATTTGACATTGCCAATTACAATATTGACCATTACACTACCCTCGATTTTGATATCGAAACCGAAACGCTGAACAGCGAGACAAAGCTGATTGTTGTTCGCAACTTTTTCGACAAAGAGTCGTCGCTGATTTACTTCTTGTCGGTTATACGCCAGCCCGAAGTTTTTAAAACCCTGGCCGGACATGAGTTTCTCAATTTCGTGATATCGAACGAAAACTTTAGGGAGATGCTGAACGAGCGTTCGTATAACGAATATCTGAAATACTTTGTTAAAAACTACAGCATACACACAACCGGTGAATTCCCCGAAGAGGCACTCGATTCGCCTGAAGAACTGATGGCAAAATTGCAGGAAGACGAAACCGAGAACCTGCAGGAACAGGGTGAATTTGTTAGGGTTGAAGCAGACACTTCGATGTACGAAGCAGCCGAGGGCATGGGCAAAGTTTACGACCTTGATTATGGCGAAAAGCACAGTTTCGTGGTGATGGTAAAAGAGCAGCGTTTTAAAACCGGGTTCCTGATGCGCGACTTTGTGCGTTACAACATGGCCGAACACCGCCAGCGAAGGCTGCGCGCAGCTCCACGGTATCTCGATGAATCAACAATTTTGGTTGTATCATCGTTTGGTGATGCATACGATGCCCTGGTGTACAAAAATACCGTTGACGACAACAAAAAGTTGTTTGAAACCATTGGCGATGCTGAATACGAAACATTTGTGATTGGCGAAAACAACCTGAAAAAGTTACAGGAAACCAATAAAGCCGATGCATGGCAGAAATTTTACCGCCAGTTTTACGTGTATAACAAAGTGCCTGAACCTGAAAGGGTAAAACAGGAGAAAGTGCAAAAGGAAGAGCCGGCTGAACAAACAGAAGAAGTGCAATCAGAACAAGAAGAGACTGAAGAAACGACAGCATTGCCGGAAACAAACGATGAACCTGCTGAGGCCGAAACTGCCAGCGATGAAGAAACTGCAACCGAAAGTCAGGCAGCCGAAGTTTCTGAAAATGAAGAAGCGCCAGATGAAGTAGTTGAAGATAGCGAAACTGTTACACCAACGGAAACACAATCTGAAGTTACTGATGAGCTGTTAACTGAATCAACGGAAGAGGATGCTGCCGGAATGTATTCGTTTGATCCGGAGGCTTTACATAACCTCATGTATATTCTGCCCCAAAGCGGGTCGAACCAGAACTTATTGATTACCTATTTGCGCCGCTTGAATGTGATGCAGTTTAAAGGAAAGAATATTACGATTAGTCCGGAAGATTTTGATGATATCCGTACGCTTGTGATCATAAACGGACTGGGCAATGCCGGGGAAGCGAGAAAGTACATGGATGCAGCCGATGAGGACAGCCGGGTGAAAATGTCGTTGCGCAATGCTAACCACCGTAGTTTTATCATCAGCGATGAAAACCTGGATATATTCAGGCAGGAGAAAGATATTAACGGGTACAAGTCGTTTTATGAGAAGAATTATTAACTGAAAGACACCGCTTTCGGCGGAGGAA
>JAQIDF010000454.1 GCA_027858145.1 Prolixibacteraceae bacterium
CCTCTTTTTAACCCTTGCCGGCGCTTTTATGGCATTTACCAAAACAAGCACCCAAATTGACACCTCGAGACATAGGGTAAAACCAGTTGAAATGCTTTTCGGTATTTTCCCTTTTGGAAAATGGATTTACTTAACCGATGAAATGAAGCTCGGTATCGAAAAATCAAGAAGAGGGTTCAGTGTATTCAGTGCAAGCAATAAAGCGGCTGACCAAATTGAAAGTGACTACCGTATCATGCTGTACGATAATAACGAGCTGCCCATCACCCCGTTGAAGAAATTCTCATCGCGCACTGAAGCTGAAAAAGAAATTGTAACTCTTGAAGAAAAACTGGGATTCATTGATCAGGAAAATAGCGAATAATTTTCTCATTAACGAAAGAAATCCCCCTCATAATGGCTTATCTGTCCCTTCTTGAAATGAGTCAAGCTACTTATCTTTGATATCAAAAATTTATCAATATGAAGTCAGTTTCATTTTTAATTTTATTGCTTATTTCCAATTTATTGTTTGGTTTACACAGAGAAAACAATTACATGAATGTTGCAGCTCATGATATCGAGACAACTTTACACAAACACTTAAACGACTGGTATCCACGCATCATTGATAATGAAAACGGAGGTTACTACACCAATTTTGAAAATAACTGGGAAAAAAGTGATGAACAAACAAAAATGCTCGTAACACAAGCACGCGGGTTATGGACAGCTGCAAAAGCTGCCGATATATTTCCCGACAATGAACTTTACCAATCAGCTGCACATCATGGTTATCAATTTATTACCACAAAAATGTGGGATGAAAAAGATGGCGGATTTAACTTGTATTATATCAAAGAAGGTCAAAAACAACTTCACAAATTACTATATGCCAATGCTTTTGCACTGTTTGCACTCGCTGAATATGCAAAGACAGAACCATCGGATGAATTATTCCTATGGCTCCAAAAACTATTCAACTGGATTGACTCAGCAGCACATGATGATATTTATGGAGGTTACTACAATCTTATATTAAGCGAAGAAATTAATGAAAACACACCCGAAAATAAAGCATATATTGAAAAACTGGGATGGGGAAACCCAAAATGGAAAGACCAGAACACTTCTATTCATCTTCTTGAAGCATTCACTACTCTTCACCAGGTAATGCCAACGCCAAAGGTGAAAGAACGATTAAGCGAAATGCTGGTGTTAGTAAGGGACAGCATGACTCAGGACAATGGTTCGCTGAAACTCTATTTTACTGAAGACTGGCAGCCAATTGATCATTCCGATTCAACAAAGAAATACATTTTAGAAAATCAAAACATCGACCACGTATCCTTTGGGCACAATATCGAAACAGCCTATCTAATTATTGATGCCTCAAAAGAGTTGTACGGCGAAGCAGATAATAAAACACTCACCATTGCAAAAAAACTTACCGACCATTCACTGAAATATGGATTTGATAAAAACTATTACGGACTTTATGACCGAGGCTATGTTTTTGACGAAGAAATGGAAATTATAAATACACACAAAACATGGTGGTCGCAATTTGAAGCCTGGCATACACTGGCATTAATGCATCAATATTTTCCGAATAATGAAAAATACAAAACTGCCTTCGGGAAAATGTGGACATACATAAACGAGGAACTAACCGACCATGAGTATGGTGGATTCTACAATAACGGCATAGATACATCGGCAAACGAGAAGAAAAAACGCAAGGCACATATATGGAAAGGCCCCTATCACGATGGACGGGCTCTAATGAAAGTTCGTGATTATGCTATAGATTACAATGATTAATAACTTATCAACATTTTATCAACTTCAATTACATCGTATCATTTTCTTATTACCTTTGTCATCGATTTTGGTTCTAGTCTGACACTACTCAGATTGGATTAAAATGGGAATCCGGTGATTCCGAATTATTTCGGAAGATTCCGGAGCTGTACCCGCAGCTGTAAGCCTTTATCCCGACCTGCGTCGGGGGAGCTTTTTGAAACTCGCTGCCACTATTACC
Source organism: Prolixibacteraceae bacterium (assembly GCA_027858145.1). Classification (GTDB taxonomy): domain Bacteria; phylum Bacteroidota; class Bacteroidia; order Bacteroidales; family Prolixibacteraceae; genus Roseimarinus. The sequence goes on from JAQIDF010000454.1 coordinate 2,024, forward strand.
CACCGAAGCCTTGGCGAAGGTGGGTCTCTTAACAGAGATAGTTTTTCGTAGTGAAGGAGTCCTCCTTCGCAATAGCTACGGACGATAAAATGGGAAGGCCTCAAAAAGTCAGGTAAGCCAGAAGACCTGCCAGATGTTACATTGTTTAATCAAAGCTTCGGGAAAAAAGCTTGTGAAACATATCCACAATATATTTCACAATACCCAAAGCTCATTTTAATTGGAAAATGAGACATTTGTTATTTGTAATTCTGGTGCTAGCACCTACCCTTTTTTTATGGGCAGAAGAACCTGAACCTTATGCGGTTTACGACTCCATTTTTTTGGACGAGATTACCACCTATGGCGATTACATTAAGTATCAGCCGGGGGCACATATTGTGAATATTAAGGCCGAAAACATCCAAAACTCAAACGAACCCGCCTTAAGCCAACTCCTTTCGCGCTATTCACCGATCTACATTAAAACCGATGCAGGCGGATTGGCAACCATTCGTATTCGCGGTACAGCTCCCAACCATACCACTATTAACTTTGGGGGAATAAATATCAACTCACTCACACTCGGACATTCCAACATATCGTCGGTTTCGATGTTTTTGTTCGACCGTATTGAGTTACAATATGGGAGTTCGTCGTCATTGAACGGATCGGGAGCCATTGGCGGCAGTATTTATCTCAATCAAAAAAACCAATGGACTGACGGCTTCTCTTTCCAGGGGAAAACCATGCAGGGAACTTTTGGAGAGCAATTATACGGAGCAAAAATTGCGCTGGGCAACGGCAAATTCGAATCGATTACAAAGCTTTATTTATATAAAAAGAAAAACAATTTTCCTTTTAAAAATCCCTATCACGAAAACCGTATTGAAGACCGCACGCCGGTTGACGATGTTCAGAAAGGGGCAGCCATAGAAAATAAAGGTATACTTCAACAATTTAACTACCTGTTTACTTCCAACGAATTTTTAAAATCATGGTTTTGGTATGAAAACAGCTGGCACCAGATTCAGCCCAACATGCAAACCAATCTCAACTACAAAACCACCGAAACGCTTGATAATAAAAACATACGTGCCTGGGCTGAATATCGAAACGAAAATAATGCTATAAAATACAACATTGGGGCAGGTTTCGTTCACGACTACCAGGTTTACGACAGTGTTACAACACAGGAGATTATTACGGACCGCCTGGTTAGCGAGGCATCGGCAAAATACAAAATCAACAACATGGAGTTCAAACTGGGTACCAAATACAAGTATATGGTTCCCGATGTGTATGCCTATACTGACACAGCTATTAACAACGAACAATGCTTCGACCTGTACGTTTCGTGGCTTTACCAGCCAACATCGAAATTTAAAACAGCCATTAATCTGCGACAAACGCTGGTAAGCGAATACAACACCCCGCTTACCCCATCGTTGGGTGCCGATTATACGGTAATTAAAAAATCAAAAAACCAGCTAAACTTAACGGCAAACGTGGCAAGCAGTTATCGCGTTCCTACTTTTAACGACCGATTCTGGGGCAAACAAGGCAATCCAAACCTTAAACCCGAAACCGGATTTAACATCGAAGGAGGCGCTAAATACAAACACACCGAAGCTTACTCGAATACAATGCTAAAAGTGAATGTTTTTTACATGAATATCGACAACTGGATTGAATGGCGCTACCATGGCGTATGGCAAGCGCATAACATTCAGCAGGTTGTAAGCAAAGGGCTCGAAATTATGGCTCAACAAACGTTCGAATCAGGAAAAACTACTTCCGAAGTCAACATCAATTATACATTTAATAAAATTGAGGCTATTGAAAATATTACCGGGTCGGGGGTTATTAACCACCAGTTGCGTTACAGCCCCAAGCATATTGCCAACCTTTCGTACAATCTGAAATACAGGCATTGGAGTTTTTTTGCAGACGGAAGTTATACCGGAATGCGTTACACCGACTACCTGGGCTCAACACTTCCGGCTTATTTTCTGACCAACGCAGGTTTGCACTATTCATTTAAAATGAATGAACATCAGGCCGACCTCTCGTTTTCGGCCGACAACCTGTTCGATGTGAATTATCAAAACCAAAAATATTACGCCATGCCCGGCAGAACATTTCGTATTGGGCTGAGTATCAACCTGAATTATTAAACTTCAAAATAAGAATCAATGAAAAATCTAAAATTAAACATCCTGTTTTTTTTATCAGCAGGTATTGCTTTTACATCATGTAACGAAGACACTCCCGACGTTAATAACCCAACAGATGCACATGGTGCATACATCATCAACTATGGCAACTATGGAGAAGGAGGAGCCAGCATTTCAAAGTTCGATTATGAAAATGATGAAATAACTAACAACTACTATTACAATCAAAATGATGGTTTAGAATTAATTTCGAATATTCAATATGCATGTGAATATAATGAGAACATCTACATGATGGGGAACAATAGCGATGAAATTATTATTACAGACCGTATGTTCAAACAATCAATCGTCGGTATAACTGATGGCATATCAAAGCCCCGCTTTTCCGTTGGTAAAGATGACTACCTCTATATTTCATGTTGGGGTGAAAATGCCGATTGGGATATTATGCCTGACTCATATGTTGCGAAATTTAACATTACAACAAATGAAGTAGAAGAAAAAATTGAAATTCCCGGTGGACCTGAAGGATTGGCTATTGTTGACAACAACCTTTATGTTGCCCTTAATTATGCCGATAGTATTGCTGTTGTTGACCTAAATGACGAATCAACTTCTTATATCCAAACACCTGCTGTTACATCTTACTTCTTAAAAGACAACAGCAACAATCTGTATGTATCCCTTGTAAGTACTTATTCTGATTTTTCAGATGCAGCAGGATTGGGGTATATCAATACTTCAAACAACAATTTAGAAGAAACGTATACACTTAATGGTATTAGCACTGAATACACTTCAATTTTTTCATTTAACAGCGATTATTCAAAAATATATGTGCTTGGAACACATTATGACGAAAACTGGAATGTATTAGGTTCTGTTTCTGTATTTGATATTGAATCTAAAGCATTCACTAATTTCATCGATGATATTTCCTCACCAAAGGGAGTAACTGTTAACCCTGAAAATGGTGATATCTATCTTTTCATTGCAGAAAGTGTAGTTGAAGGTGGAACATTTGAAATCTATAATGAAGCGGGTGAGCTTCAAAGCGATTACAATGTGGGAAATTCACCAACCATGTCCCTTTTCCTTTATTAATTTTATATTGTTTACCATTGCTGTGTTTAATCGCAGCAATGGTTTGTTTCACTTTCAAATAGAAACATCATGAATAATATCTTTTCAAGAAAATTCGTACTTATCAGCATGCTCTTATTTTTTCACATTTCGTTGTTTGCCCAAACTAACACGGTTAATGTTAACTTAGATTTTGGTGGCGAGACTGAAAACATCGAAAAAGCAGTGAGTTTTAAAAACGATATTACAGCCCTCGAAGCTTTGCTGCATGTGGCAAACGTACAAACACACCCGGTTAACGATTATGTGTTTGTTGATGCGATTAATGGAATCGAAAACACCAAAGGTGAAAATGCATGGTATTTCACCATTAACGAAAAACCTGCTAAAACACTGGCCATAAACTATAATTTAGCCAAGGGCGACGTGGTAAAATGGATTTACAAAAAAGATGTTTGCTCAAAAACCATCGAAACAAAAGAACCATGTCCCGATAATTTTGGAATGTAAACTATTAATTATGGCAACACAAATCACTTTCATCACAGGCGGACAACGCTCGGGCAAAAGCAGCTATGCGCAAAAGCTGGCCGAAGAACAAAGTACTCAGCCAATTTACCTGGCTACCTCGCGAATTTGGGACGAGGATTTTCGAAAACGTGTAGAGCGGCATCAAAACGACCGTGGTAAACATTGGACAACCATCGAAGAAGAAAAGCATTTGTCGAAACACAATTTTGCTGACAAGACCGTTTTGCTCGATTGCATCACCCTGTGGCTCATTAACATTTTTTACGATAACAACAACCATGTAGAAAAATCATTACAGGAAGCCAAAAACGAGTGGGATGTCTTTATTAAACAAGATTTCAACCTGATTGTAGTGAGCAACGAGCTGGGCATGGGCGTTCATCCCGAAAACGAAATTGCCCGCAAGTTTGCCGACCTGCAAGG
>JAQIDF010000464.1 GCA_027858145.1 Prolixibacteraceae bacterium
GAATAATACTTATTTTGGCATTTGCATTAACGGTTGTCTCATTTGTTTTTTATTCCATCAAATTTGGAATTGACAGGAGTTATCGATTTGAAGTCGCTACAATTACTATAAATTGGCTAACGACAATTTCAATAGGGATTTTAGTAAGTATCTTTATAAGGTAAAGATTAAAAGCAATAAAATAATGGCAACACCTAACAATTAGGGATCAATCACACGTATGATACCAGGGATCAACCTCCCACTCGTTTAGCTTGCGTAACTGCCTCGATAAACATCGGGAAGGAGTTTACTGTCTGTGGTTTGTAACGACACATTGGATATAAAACCACACATAAAAGGAATAAACACAATTGTTTTTACCCAAATGTTAGAGCCAATGTAACAGATGCGGTGAATAAATTCATATTTCCATTAAATATGCGGAGAATAATCACTATATTTGTCGCAAATAAAATTACAAATGGCAAAATACATCTATCAATACATTAATTGGCCTGATTTTACCTGGGATGATAAAGAGATTCAAGCACTATTAGGAAAAGTTCGACATTTACAAGGAAAGCTTTTCGGACAAATGAGTACTCTTGGTTTTTCAGTAAAAGAAGAAACTATGCTTTCTACATTGACCCTTGATGTGCTGAAATCTTCTGAAATTGAAGGCGAATTTTTAAATTATGAACAAGTTCGTTCATCAATTGCACGAAAATTAGGATTAGATTATGCTGGAATGGTTTACTCTGATAGATATGTTGATGGAGTTGTAGAAATGATGCTTGATGCAACACAAAACTATCGTCAGCAATTAAATGATGAGCGATTGTTTGGTTGGCACGCTGCACTTTTTCCTACTGGACGAAGTGGAATGTTTAAAATTGATGTAGCTTGTTACCGAAGCAGAGAAATGCAAGTCGTTTCTGGAGCAATGGGTAAAGAAAAGATCCACTATCAAGCTCCTCCTCCATCGGAAGTGAAATTTGAAATGGATAGATTTTTAGAATGGTTTGATAAAGAAAATAAATTAGACTTAGTAGTAAAATCAGCAATTGCACACTTTTGGTTTATTATTATACACCCTTTTGATGATGGTAACGGACGAATAGCAAGGGCTATTTCAGATTTATTACTCACCCGTTCTGATGAAAGTTCACAAAGGTTTTATAGTTTATCAAATCAGATACTTCAAGAAAGAAAGGTCTACTATGAAATCTTACAAAAAGTGCAATTTAGTGATGGAGAAATATCTGAATGGTTAAAGTGGTTTTTGAATTGTTTATACAGAGCATTAGAAAGTTCAGAAAAATCTATAAAAAATGTGCTTTATAAAACAGAGTTTTGGGATAAACATCAAGAAACTGTTTTAAATGCACGTCAAAGATTGATGCTAAATAAATTATTTGATGGATTTGAAGGAAAACTAAAATCCTCAAAATGGGCTAAAATTGCGAAATGCTCATCTGATACCGCATTAAGAGATATAAAAGATTTAATGGATAAGGGAATACTAAAGCAAGAAGAATCAGGTGGACGAAGTACTAATTATGAACTAATTGATTTTTAAACACTGGCTCTAAAACAAACGCTATATTTTATTGCCGTATTCGTTCTGATAACAAAGTAGTTAGTCGGAACCAAAATACAGGATGTGATACAGATGAAATTGAACATAAATAAACTCACAACATTATGAATTCAGAAAAAACAATATTAAAATTTGGATTATATTCATCACTATCCTTAACGCTATTGACAATTATTACATGGGGATTTGCAATGATAGCAGTCCCACCAGCGGGACCATATTGTCCGGGTGATTGTATGAGTTATCCATTTTCTGATATTCTATCATATTACCCGAGAGATTACTATTGGATGTATTTGGCAATTTTTCAATTATTTGGATATTTAATATTTATTGTATCAAATCATTTTATCACACGGATTGAGAAAAAGTTGTTTAGTTTTCTAAGTGTTGCTTTTGCTCTTATTTCAACCATAATTTTATTGATTGCATACTTCGTTCAATTTTCAGTAGTACCTATGAGCATGATGAAAGGAGAGACCGAAGGAATTGCTTTACTTACACAATATAATGGACATGGTATATTTATTGCGATGGAAGATTTAGGTTACATCACCATGAGTATTTCATTTTTATTTTTGTCTTTTATCTTTTCACATAAAAACAGATTAGAAAGGACGATTCGAATAATACTTATTTTGGCATTTGTATTAACGGTTGTCTCATTTGTTTTTTATTCCATCAAATTTGGAATTGACAGGAGTTATCGATTTGAAGTCGCTACAATTACTATAAATTGGCTAACGACAATTTCAATAGGGATTTTACTAAGTATCTTTATAAGGAAAAGATTAAAAGCAATAAAATAATGGCAACACCTAACAATTAGGGATAAACCTCCCACTCGTTTAGCTTGCGTAACTGCCTGCCTCGATAAACATTGAATCTTGGGGACGAGGAACAATTAAAATGATTAATGAATGTGTTCAGTTTGGCATCCCAAAACCAATTTATTTTTACGATATGTCAGGCTTTTTGGTCGAATTTCGAAAAGAAAATTTGAATCCCGAATACTTGATAACTTTAGGATTAAATTCAGTCCCGCATGGCGGGAAACTATATTTAGGCTTATTTCGGGGTGAGATTCCCTTTTCTACTCGACATAAACCGTTGTGGTGCATTCCTCAAAATTGTATGTCTTAGAATTGAAAAAGTCAGATAAATACTGACGATAGAATTCTCTTGATAAATCTTCTCAAAAAAGAGACATTGAAAAGGCAAAAGAGATTTGGAGAAAAATTAAAAAAAAGTGATATGGAAACTTCAAGATTTGACATAGCGGATTATTTAGAGAATAAAGAAATGATTGCAGAATATCTTAATGCAGTTTTGGAGGAAGGCGATAATTCAGATGTGATTACAGCGATTGGACATATTGCAAAATCAATTGGTATGACAAAGATTGCTGATGAAACTGGTTTGAGTAGACCAAGTTTATATAAGGCGTTGTCTGATGGAGCGAAACCTCAGTTTGGTACAATAATGAAAGTATTGAAAGCTATTGGAGGGCAAATAAGAATAAACCCAGCGACAGCATAAAACGCACCACAATGCGCTGTGTAAATAAATTGGCAGTCAGTGGTTTGAGTAGGCTTCGGCTTTTAATTATGTTTGTGTTAACTTGAAACGGAAGAGCTTTGAAATGCATTCACTGACAGTATTGCCCTTGGAAACTATAAAAAGATGGCAGTCATTATATCAATAATAGAACTGGAATTGTGCAAGTAAATCATGCTGTAATCTTTATTCTTTTATAAATTTCAAACGGGTTGATTGTTCTTCATCTGTTACTTCCAGCATATAAACTCCTTTGGGGAGTTGTTTGATGGGTATAAGCTGTGTGCTTGTGTCCGATTTCAGGATTCTGCCATTCATATCAATGATTTGGTAATTAAAAAGCTGGTTTGTGCCTTTTACAAATAAGGCATCATTGGCAGGATTTGGATACAGGGATATTCTTCTTGTGTTATTGAGTTGCTTAACATTCGAGATAATGACATCATCATTCAGTAGCACGGTGCCAAAAAGCGAAGCATTCTGCCAGGCCTGATCGGATGCAGCATTCCAGGCCATTTTTGCATCCCTGTCGCCGCCGTCATCATCATCGTTAATCATAAAATCAAAGCCCATTTTTTTGTTGCGGGGGATGCCATTAATGGTTTCCCAGGGTATTTTTGCTTCAATGATATAGCGGGTTGGTGTATCAGAATAGCTGTAAACCACGCCCTCTGTTGAGTGCCCGGATGGGATTGTCCCAATGGTTTCACCATCGTTCCATAAAAAGGAAAACTGCACATCGTCTGAGTCGTAGGAGGTCGCGTGGGAATAATCGGTATCGAAATAAAATTCAACAATATCATCGTTGTATGGCGTTGAACTATCATCAATTTTTATGTCGTCGGTTACCTCTGCCAACAAATAAATACAACTATCGTCCCACAATACCTTTGCATGTCCGCTCAGGTCTGCTTCGGGTATGTTGGAGCCTGCAAGTTCGCTTGTAACGATGTGTTTTTCAACTTTTTTCTGTGTCCATACATCGTCAATAAGCCCGTCAATTACCGGAGGTGTATCTGTTTTGTATATATTTAACGTGGGGGCTTTTACCGTGAATTCAATAACATTGGAGTACCCGGTGAAACCTTCGCTATCGATGGCCTTTGCCGAGACAGAGTATGAGCCCGGTGAGAGGTTGTTGAGAGCAAGGTTGTAAGGTGGTTCAAGAGCTTCAGAAATAATTTCGCCGTTGTTATGAAACACAACTTTTTCAACATCATCGTTAATGTCTTCTACTTTTGTGGTTAAGGTGAGCGATGCGGGGGCATCGAGTACCGATCCGGTTGTTAGTGAGTCGATACTTATTGCCGGTGTTTTTGGGTCAACATATCTCCATGGGCTTATCCAGTGTAAATAGTCAACCTCGTGAAAATTGTGAACGCGTATTTTAGTGTCGGCGTTAATGCTGTCGAATAAAAATTTGTTGACAAAAGCTTGTACTTCCGGATATGATGCCTGAGGTAATTGGCAGTGATTATGCCCCGAACGGAACGAAAACCCAAAGCGGTCGGATATATCAAAATGCTTATAAACTTCTTCAGCAGCACGGCAGGCAACATAGCCCGACTCATCGCCCAACCATGTGAATGGCGGGTTGCCCAGTACCAGAAGCGCTCTTGGCACAATCATGGCCATCAGTTCGTGATGGTCGTGAGGCAACAGGCCAACCTGTCCCTGAAATTCAGTCTTCATGCTTTGTTTAAACCATGAGTAGTTGGTGTTGTCAATTTTTTCAACGTTTCCAATGGTTTCTGAAACACGCCACGAGTTAATGCCACCGCCGCCTGATTCCTGTACAATTGTCAATGCTATACGTTCGTCAAAAGCTCCGCCAAACAAGGCCATTTTGCCGGCATACGAGCAGCCGGTAACAGCAATTCGGTTTATATTGGCATTGAGTTCATCCTGTACAATTTCAATTCCATCGATCATCCGGCTGATACCCCACGACCAGGCACTGTAGTAGCCTACACTCTTCAAATCGGGGTACAATTTAAAGTAGGGGGCGTTGTTGTCGCGCTGCCCTTCATGTGAGCTGATAACCACCTGATTGTGAATGAAAGGAATTTGTATTGTGCCCTCGAACAATTGCGGAGGCAGGCTCCCTGTTCCTGAGTTCATGCCAATTACAATTGGGAACGGACCTTCACCTTCGGGAATATTTACCTGTGATGTTAATGTAAGTGTTTGCCCGTTATCGGTAATTTCAACAGTGAGTGTATCACCGTTGAGTGTTGCGGTTATATCTTCAGGTTGTGCGGGTTTGGGGCCAATTTCATAGCGTTCAATTTCGGCCATAATCTCGTTTCGGCGGCATTCCCATTCTTCAATAGTTTCGGCATGCCCGCTACCATCCGACCATTCAAACGGATCGGGTAGTAAGGGGACGTTTTCAAGGTTTTCGGGTGAAGGTAAAGCCGGTTGTTCGCAATCGGAACCGGTGTTTTCTTTATTGTATGAAAACGGAAGTTGTGCAACAGCGTCGCAGGCAATAAGTCCACTGATAATAATTGTCAGCAGTTTAATCTTTAGGTTCATAAGTCTGTTAATTTACTGTCGGTTAGTATTTAGGTCTTAAATATACATGTTTCGACAGCAAAAACAGTTGAAAGATTTATCGTCTTTGTATGAATTTTTAATATAAAATACCACTTTGCGATGTCAGGGTCCATTCTCCAACCCAGTTGTAATTGTCAAAAGCACCAATATAGTTTGCAGTCTCGAAAAAATCATTTTCAGGGAGCGGTGCAAAATTGGTAAAAAGTTCAGCGTTGTCTGATATCAATGTGATGCTCGATTCGTCTTGTTCAAAACCGGGATTGGTAAATCGGTTTCCGGCGTTTGTAAAATAATCGTCGATAAGCAATTGCTCGTCGGTAACATCTTCATTGTTCAACGGATAAATCGAGAAGAATCTTTCGCTTTGATTGTTGTTGATGTTATGGAAAATACAGTTTTTAATCTCAAGGATATTGTTTTGCCATTGAGTGAAACTGTTATCACGTACTGAGCTGTATTCTATTTCAATGCCTTCATTCTGGTTAATAAAAACAGCGTTGGCAATTACACCCCCGGCATTATCGTTAAACGACATAAGTTTGTTTGAATACTCGGTGCCACGTCCCAGTCCGGAAACATTGTAAATAGTCGGAAGGGTGAAAGGCCGGGCGGTTTTAATCTCTTCGCCGCCGTCAATTTCAATGAGCTTGTCGCCATAATTGCTGTTTTGCAGCAGGCACCAAAATTGTCCGTTTCCGCGATACCCCAGATCGATATCAACTGCATCGTCGTCGCAATTGGCCACAACAAGGTTACTCAGGTTAACCGTTCCGCCAAAAATTTCAACACCATCATCGGCATTGGCAACCACTTCAATATTATCGATAACCGTTCCGGATCCTAAGCCTCCCAGCGTTAGCCCGTTTATTTCATTGTCTTTTCCAAGGTCCGTTCCTCCATGCCTTATCGAAACGTAGCGGAGTATGCCCGAGTTATCTTCGTCGTTATTACCTCCAAAAATACCACGGGGTTCCGAAACCGGTATACCTTCAATATGTGCCTCTCCGTTCGGGGTGTTAATTGACGCGCTTCCCAAAATGATAAGGCCACCCCAAAGTCCGTATTCGTTAATGCCAACAGAGCCATTAAGATCATCGCCTTCGGCTGTGAA
>JAQIDF010000504.1 GCA_027858145.1 Prolixibacteraceae bacterium
CTTGAGTTAAACTGGTTATATCCTATAAGGCGGTCGTAACGGTCGGTTATTTCTCCGTAGTAAACAAAAATCTGGTAATCATTTTCTGTTTCACTGTGACTTCCTTCAATGTTATACGCTTTTATGTTGCCTGAGAAATCATCTTTGTAGGCATATAAAAAGCTATAAGAGCCCTGCTTCAATACCAACGAGTGCTCGTACCTTTTTTGCTCAATGTTGTAGCTCATCTTAAAAGGTTCGGTACATTCCCAATTGCTAAGCTTACCAAAAACATATATTCCGCCGCCCAAAAGAGGCTGAGGCATGTCGAGTGTAAAATGCACCAACATGTAATCTGCTTCCAACTCCGGGTAATCGCTGTTCAGCACTTCAATGTAAAAGTTACCATTTAAATCTTCATAATAACTATAAGGTTTTTGCATGCGTGGCTCGTGGTTTTCGAGGGTAACATTATACATTGGCTCTATATAATTGATACTCCACACACCCTTACCGGGATGCTTGACATTTCTGAATTCAAAAAAACGATACTCGTTGCCCCCCGGGAATACATTACCTGAATTGTAATCATATTCCAACACACCATTATTCATAAACAAAGGTTTCAAATCATCTATTTGATTATCGTGGCGATTATTCTGGCGAACCACTACTTTAATATCGGACGAAGGATTATTAATCGAAAAATTTCCGTAATCAACCATAAAATCAACATCCTGCCCCTCAACACCATCAACATTGATCGATGCTTTCCGTATGCGCGCCTGTATATCAATACGCTGTTCCACCACGTAAAACCTGCGGGTTATTACCGGCACATCAGGCTCATCCCTGTCGAACACAACCAGTATATAATTTCCTGAATATCGGATTGGTACATCGTCGTTGGGTATACGTAGTAAATAATTAGTATAAGGTATGGTTGTATTCACAGAATACTCAAAATCGTTAATGGGAAACTCGGTAAAAGAATCGAAATACTCGCTTTGGCTAAGTGAGGAAATCTGCCAGTTGCGGTCGCAATGAAAAAAGGTATAATAGTAATCGCCACGCTCAGCCGACAAATCATCGAAGGTGAAAATCAGATATTCATCTTTCGCCAAAGTCAAAACAGGGTTTGATAGTTTCCAACCTTCACGATAAAGTTCAACAGTCTTGATATTATCATTATAAACCTTGTTTTTCAAAGTCTTTGGAAGTTCTATAGCCAAAATGAAATTTGAAAAATACAGGCTTAAAAGTAAAAAAAGTATAAAATGACGCATTTTAAAAAAGATTACGGTAAGCGTATGAAAAAGTTTTCACACAAAATTAATATTTATAAATAGAAAACGCTATTCGCAAACAATCATTGTTTACAACTTGTTTATTTAATTGAATTTTTGATTGTTACAATATTTCTTTGATTTGGGACATCAACATAAAGTGACAATTATCACACAAAAACCAGACAACTTATTTCTCCAAGATAACAAGATGAACAAAACACTCAGAAACATCTATATAATTGCAAGTATAATTGATAAAAAAATGAGGTAAAATATTTACCTTTGCGATTTAAAAACAAATCTAAAATTCAGCAATGTCAAATACTATTAAAATCAAAAAAGGTTTTGATATCAAACTGAAGGGGAAAGCCGATTTAAGCATCGGTAAAGCTGTTGAAGCTTCCCGTTACGCAGTTAAACCCACCGAATTCTCGGGTCTCAAGCCAAAGCTGTCTGTAAAAGCCGACGACATTGTACAAGCTGGTACACCATTATTTTTCGACAAAGCACATCCGGAAGTAAAATTTACATCGCCGGTTAGTGGAAAAGTAAAATCGGTGAACCGTGGCGAGCGTCGGCGTATTTTAGAGATTGAAATCGAAAGTGATGGAAAATTTGAATCTGTTGACTTTTCGAAAGGAGAAATCAAAACATTAGATCGTGAAACGGTTAAACAAACTCTGCTCGATAGTGGTTTGTGGCCATTGATGGTACAACGCCCGTTTGGTGTAATACCAAAAGCCGACGAAACACCGCGTGATATTTTTATCACCGGATTTGATTCGGCACCACTGGCTCCCGATTATGAGTTCACGCTTAAAGATGAGAAAGAAAACATCCAGGCCGGAATTGACGTATTATCAAAACTTACCGATGGAAAAGTTTACCTGGGATTACGTCCCGGCTCTGAATTTGCATCGCTAAAAGGGGTTGAAGTAAATTATTTCGATGGTCCACACCCGGCCGGAAATGTTGGTGTTCAAATTCATAAAACAGCCCCTATCAATAAAGGTGATGTTGTTTGGACACTCAATATTCAAACATTGGTATACATTGGCAGACTTTTCTCTACCGCGAAATTAAACCTTGAGCGGTTAGTTGCCATAACTGGTTCCGAAGTTAAGAAAACCGGATATGTTAAAGCCATTGCAGGCACTGCAATAAAACCGCTTATTGAAAACAACACGAAAAAGGAAGTAAATGAACGCTTTATTTCGGGCAATGTTTTAACAGGCGAAAAAGTTGAGGAAACAGGGTATACCGGATTAACACAAAACCAGGTGACGGTTATTCCCGAAGGTGACAAAATTGAACCATTTGGCTGGATTAGCCCAGGTTTCAACAAATTTACGGCAAGCAAAACATTCTTATCAAAACTGATGCCGAAAAAAGAGTACACCTTAAATGCCAACTATCATGGTGGAGAACGCGCTTTTGTAATCTCAGGACAATACGAAAAGGTATTACCCATTGATATACTGCCGGTTTATCTTCTGAAAGCTATTTTGGTGAATGATATCGACAAAATGGAAAACATGGGCATTTTTGAAGTTATTGAAGAAGACATGGCTTTATGTGAATATGTTTGTACATCGAAAATTGAAGTGCAATCGATATTGCGTAATGGCATGGACACCATGATAAAAGAATTGGGTTAACAACATAAATTTCCTTAAAGAATATAACAAATATGAAAGGACAAGGAATAAAAAAATTTTACGATAAACACCGGCCAAAGTTTGAAAAAGGCGGAAAACTACATCCTTTCCAAAGTGTTTTCGAAGGATTTGAAACATTTTTATATGTTCCGGACAAAACCACCAAAAAAGGATCACATGTTCGTGATTACATCGATTTAAAACGAACAATGATTTTTGTGGTGCTCGCGGTTGTACCTACCATGCTTTTTGGAATGTACAACATAGGCTACCAACATTTTCATGCCATTGGCGAATTTGCCCAAACTGGTTTTTGGGATGTTTTCTTCTACGGCTTTTTACGGGTACTACCAGTTATTGTAGTTTCCTACGCGGTAGGATTAGGCATTGAATTTACTTTCGCCCAGATAAAAGGGCACGAAATAAACGAGGGATACCTGGTTTCAGGAATATTAATTCCACTGATTATACCTATAGACACCCCGTTATGGATGGTAGCTGTTGCGGTTGCTTTTTCAGTAATTATTGCAAAGGAAGCCTTTGGTGGTACCGGCATGAATATATGGAACCCGGCATTGATTGCCCGCGCGTTCCTGTTTTTTGCTTACCCGGCCCACATGAGTGGCGATAGCGTATGGATCAGGCTCGGACAAGAAGCCGATAAAGTGGTTGACGGATTCTCCGGTGCTACACCTTTAGGACTTGCACTTGCCGGAAACATCGATTACAACGTTTGGGATGCCTTCTGGGGATTTATTCCCGGATCAATTGGCGAGACTTCTACATTTGCCATTCTTCTGGGGGCTGCATTCCTCATAATTACAGGCATTGGAAGTTGGCGTATTATGCTGGCAACTGTTATCGGAGCATTATTTACCGGAATAATTTTAAATATTTTTGCCGTTAACCCATTCATGGAAATACCATTCTGGCATCACCTCTTCCTTGGTGGTTTTGCATTTGGCGCAATTTTTATGACAACAGATCCTGTTTCGGCAGCACAAACCAACAGGGGAAAATGGATTTACGGTATACTCATCGGTGTATTGGCTATCATCATCAGGGTGCTGAACCCAGCCTACCCCGAAGGTGTTATGCTGGCAATTCTTCTGATGAACACTTTTGCCCCATTAATAGACCACTACGTGGTACAGGGTAACATACGCAAAAGGCTTAAACGGGCACCAGCCACAGTATAATCATTAAAATCGACGCGAGATGAACAGAAACGGAAATACATACACATTCATATATGCTTCGGTAATGGTGATTATCGTAGCTGCAATATTATCGTTTACAGCAATTACACTTAAGCCCTTGCAGGATCGCAATGTTGAAGTTGAAAAGAAACAAAACATTCTGGCAGCTATCAATATCGAAACCTCAGCTGAAGAGGCTGAAGATTTATATGCTGAAACGATTACCGACTCTTACACCTTGAACTCGAAAGGTGAAAAAACCGATGGAGACGCCTTCATAATCGACCTGAAGAAACAACAGGCAAAACCGATTGAAGAGCGGCAACTGCCAATTTTCGAGGCTGATTTGGGTGACAAAGGAACCAAGTACGTTATTCCTTTACGCGGATCAGGTTTATGGGGGCCGATATGGGGATATGTTTCACTGAATAATGATTTCAACACCATTTATGGCGCTATTTTCGACCACCAGGGGGAAACGCCCGGGTTAGGGGCTGAAATTACAACCGATGCATTCCAGGAAGTTTTCAAAGGAAAAACCATTTTTAATGAAGATGGGGAATTTGTATCGCTTATTGTAGCAAAAGCCGGTCAAAATGCACCCGAACAACACAAAGTTGATGCTATATCGGGCGGAACCATTACCAGTAAAGGATTACAAGACATGCTATACAACGATTTATCGGCATATCTTGAATTTTTCAACCAGAAAAAGTAAACAATTATGAGTGATAAAGAAGCATTTTTCTCAAAAAATAATTTACGACTGCTAACCGACCCGCTTGGCAAACAAAATCCAATCACCGTTCAGGTGCTCGGTATTTGTTCGGCACTGGCAGTTACCGCACAACTTAAGCCATCGGTTGTAATGACCCTATCGGTAATGGTTGTGTTGGCCCTTTCAAATGTTATTGTTTCATTACTGCGAAATACCATTCCCAACCGTATTCGTATTATTGTACAGTTGGTAATTGTGGCCTCATTGGTGATTTTGGTTGATCAGGTGTTGAAAGCATTTATGTACGATGTAAGCAAACAGCTCTCGGTATTCGTAGGTCTGATTATTACCAACTGTATTATCATGGGCCGCCTTGAAGCATTTGCACTCGGAAATAAACCAGGCGCGGCATTTC
This sequence comes from Prolixibacteraceae bacterium, assembly GCA_027858145.1. Lineage (GTDB taxonomy): Bacteria > Bacteroidota > Bacteroidia > Bacteroidales > Prolixibacteraceae > Roseimarinus. Next base: position 5,259 of record JAQIDF010000504.1, read on the forward strand.
TCGATGGAATTGGGAATGCCGCAGGTTACGGTGTAATCCTGATTATTGTTGGTTTTTTCCGCGAATTGTTAGGGGCTGGCACCCTGTGGGGATTTCAGGTTATACCCGAAGGATTTTATGATTTTGGATATGTCAATAACGGACTGATGGTACTTTCGCCAATGGCCCTGATTACCGTAGGAATCATTATATGGGTACAACGTAGCAAAAACCACGAACTGGTTGAAGAAAACAAATAATCGCAACGCATAAAGATTTTAGATTATGGAAAATATTATCAACATATTTATCAAGTCAATTTTTATCGAGAATATGGTATTCGCGTATTTTCTGGGTATGTGTTCATACCTCGCGGTATCAAAATCGGTAAAAACGGCAACAGGCCTGGGGTTGGCTGTAGTTTTTGTTTTAGGCATAACAGTTCCGGTAAACTACCTTCTCGAAAATTTCGTATTGCAAGAAGGAGCCCTTACCTGGTTAGGCTCTCAGTTTGCCAATGTTGACCTGAGCTTTTTAAGCTTCATCATGTTTATTGCCGTTATCGCTTCAATGGTACAGTTGGTTGAAATGATAATTGAAAAATTCGCCCCGGCATTATATTCAAGCCTTGGTATTTTTCTTCCGCTTATTGCTGTTAACTGTGCAATTTTGGGTGGCTCACTGTTTATGCAACAAAAAGAATTCCTCAATATAGGCGAAGCTACAACTTACGGTGTTGGTTCGGGCGTGGGCTGGTTCCTCGCCATTGTTGGTATAGCTGCCATTCGAGAAAAGGTACAATATTCAAACGTACCAAAACCATTACGCGGACTGGGAATGGCATTTATCATTACCGGACTAATGGGAATGGCTTTTATGGGATTCTCGGGAATTAAACTTTAATAAAAACTTTTAAAATCAGATAAAATGACTCTTATAGCTATACAATCAACAGTTATTATTACCAGTATCATCTTTTTCCTGGTAGTTATATTGTTGTTGGTTAGTGTGTTGTTGTTTGCCAAAAAGAAACTGACACCGTCGGGTACCGTAAACATCGACATTAACGATGGAGAAAAAAAGATAGAAACCGAACCGGGTTCAACAGTACTTTCAACACTCAGCAATAATGGTATTTTCCTGCCATCGGCATGTGGTGGTGGTGGTACCTGCGGAATGTGCAAGTGCCAGGTTGAAGAAGGTGGCGGCTCAATATTACCAACCGAGGTTGACTTTTTTACCCGGAAAGAACAGCAAAACAACTGGAGGCTCGGGTGTCAGGTGAAGATTCGTGAAGACATGAATGTTCGTGTTCCTGAAGAGGTTATGGGTATTCAAAAATGGGAATGTGAAGTAGTTTCCAACCACAACGTAGCAACCTTTATCAAAGAATTTGTGGTGAAACTTCCCGAAGGCGAGACCCTCGATTTCAAATCGGGTGGTTACATCCAGATTGATGTACCGAAATACGAAGCTGACTTTAAGGATTTTGATGTCGAAAAAGAATATCGCGATGAATGGGACAAGTTTGGCCTGTGGGATCTTGGCATTAAAAATACTGAAGAGAGCTTCAGGGCATACTCGATGGCCAACTACCCTGCTGAAGGTAACATTATCATGCTGAACATCCGTATTGCCACCCCACCTTGGGATCGTCAGAAAAACAAGTGGGCCGATGTGCCTCCGGGGGCATGTTCTTCTTACATCTTTTCACGTAAACCAGGCGACAAAGTAACTATTTCGGGCCCCTACGGAGATTTCTTTATACAGGATACTGATAATGAAATGCTATACATTGGCGGTGGTGCAGGTATGGCCCCACTACGTTCTCAATTGTTCCACCTGTTCAATACACTCAAAACAGGCCGAAAAGTAACCTATTGGTATGGCGCACGTTCAAAACGGGAAATTTTTTATGAAGATCATTTCAGAGAAATAGAAAAACAATTCCCAAACTTCAAGTTTATCATCGCGCTTAGCGATCCGCAACCTGAAGACAACTGGGACGGGCCTGTTGGTTTTATTCACCAGGTAATTCACGATAATTACCTGAAAGACCATGAAGCACCCGAGGATATTGAATATTACATGTGTGGTCCCGACCCAATGGCCAATGCTGCAAATAAAATGCTTTATGACCTTGGGGTTGAAGATGAAAATATATTCTTCGACGATTTTGGAGCTTAAAGAAAGTAATCATAATCATAAAGAAAAGGCCGGTTGTATAAAACAATCGGTCTTTTTTTGGATCAATTGCAAATATTTTATCAATGTTGAATACAAATCAGTCAAGGATGTTGTAAAACATACCTTCCTTAATCATTTCCTGAGTTTTTCTCAATAATTTAATAAACATTTAATAAATTTAACTAAGAAAGCGGTGATATTATCAGGGAATATGGTTTTGATATAATATTACGTCATAAAATTTTAAGAAGATGGGATTGAGAAAGTATTTTCGTTTTAAGAAGATTTCGTACAAGATTGGGGTTCTTGTAATTATTACCGAGTTTATTGCATTATTTGCACTGGGAGTTTTTTATATTGATCAATTTACCTCACAAATTGAACAGGGTCTGCAACAAAGTTTCCAAACACCTGCATATTTAATGTCAAAAGGCCTGCTTCGTTACGAGTCGGCTGAAGACAAGGTGATTATGGAAGAGATGGTTGGTGAAACCATTGAAGAATGTATGATTGTTGGGGCAAACGGGAAAATCTATTTTTCGTTAAACCCGGAACACAAAGACAAAGAAAAATCAGAAATTGGAATATTATCCGGCTACGAAGCGCTTTCACGTCAGATAGAATCGCATGTGTTCTTGCAAACCAGTCAAAACAATAATGACTATTTCACGACAATTAGCCCAATACGGTTAGATGATGGCAAGTTTCTTGGTCATCTTTTTATTCATGCTCGAATGGATCGTGTTTTGAAAGAAAAAAGTTCAGTAACATGGATGTTTATCCTGGGATCATTGCTCTGTATTATACTAACATCAGTTGTCATCATTTTTCTCACTAAGATTTACTTCACAAATAACATAAACCTTGTGCTTACGCGCTTAACAACAATAAAAGAGGGAATTTTACCAAAAACACCGTTAACGGTTAAATCAAACGACGAAATAGGGCAACTTAGCAATGCCATAAATAACCTGAATGAAAAACTCAGGGAAATTGTTTCGCTCATTACTTCCGGTGCCGGAAAAGTAAACAAATCGAGCAATCAAATTGATGAAATATCAGTTAAAGTAGCCGGAGGAGCAAGCCATCAGGCAACATCGGCCGAAGAAGTTTCGTCAGCAGTTGAAGAAATGACTTCAATGATTGAAAACAATACTGAAAATGCACAACAAACACAGCAAATTTCAATCACAGCCGCCGAGGGTATCCAACAGCTTATACTGAAAGAAGAAGAAAGTCTGAAATACATCAGAGAGATATCGAACAAAATAAGCATTGTAAACGACATTGCTTTCCAAACCAATATCTTAGCCCTTAATGCAGCTGTTGAAGCCGCAAGAGCCGGGGAACACGGTAAAGGATTTGCTGTTGTGGCACAGGAAGTAAGAAGGTTGGCTGAAAACAGCCGGAAAGCTGCCGATGAAATAACAAAGATTTCTGAGAATTCAGTAAGCATTACATCTAATGCTCATGATTTTATGATGCAAATTGCTCCTGAAATTGAGAAAACATCGCAACTCGTGAATGAGATAACCACTTCGAGTAACGAACAAAGCAACGGTGCTTCGCAAATTAACAATGCCATTCAGGATTTGAACATCGTCATTCAGCAATATGCATCAACCGCCGATGAAATGGCCCAAAATTCAAAAGTTCTGAATAAAGAAGCCGATGATCTCGAAAAAAGCATCCGCTTTTTCAACATTGAAGAATAACTAATATTAAATTTTTGGTCAATGAATAAAAGAAATAAAATCAATATACAACTAAAAACAATCTTGTTGCTTTCGCTCTTTATATTGCTCAGCACTGCATGTTCGAGGATCGAACAAGAGCACATGAATGCACAAATGATTGATAAAAAAACCTACACCGATACCATTAATTTTGTAGGGCACTGGCTTAATGAAGGAGCCCGCGAAGATTTTGTTCGTAATATTGCACAGGTTTATGAGTTTGAAAACCAAAACATAAAGGTTAACTTGAAATTCCCCGAGGATATTTACTACGATCAGAATGATCGTCAGAGTAACGAAAAATATACCGCAAGGGTAATTGAAGAGAACTTAAACAAGTGGGATATTCTGCGCATCAACGGTGAATATCAGGAAGTAACCGAGCTTTTAAATGACCCAGATTGGGCAAAAAAGCATTTGGTTGACTTTAGCCAGATCGAAGAGTTCCGGGAAGGCACAATTCCTGAGTTGCTAACCGAGGAAGCTAAAGCTATGTGGAACGGTGTAATTCCGGGACCTTATGTTGAAGGCCAATACTGGACCGTTTGGGCAAACAAAGAAGTTGCTGGTAAAATTGGAATTGAGGTAAAACAATTTGGAATGACCTTTAATGATTTTGCAAGATACCTAAAAGCTGTTCACAAGTATAATCAAAATAACCCCGACGACTACATTATCCCGATTTACGAATCGTACGTTTGGGAAACAACTATGTCAATTGCCATAAACCTCTATTCATCATTACTCGATGATCGGGAAGAATTTCTATCGGAAACCATTACCGAAAAAAGATTACAGGCCTGGGGTAAAACCCTCGAAGCCATGGAAGGCATTGCAAAATATGAACCCATTAATCCAAAATGGAAAGAAACGGAATGGAGTGGCACACACAACATGATGTTAGATGGCGAATGTTTATTTTATGTTAATGGCTCATGGATGTATAACATTTGGGAAGGAATCGACAGTGAAAAAGTCATGAACTGTATGCCCTGTGAATATCCTTCGTTTAAACCGCATGTGACCTACCCGGCAGCATACCAGATTACCTGGGGTGTGCCTAAAGACGCTCCTCACAAAGAGGAAGCTGTAAAGTTCTTATTGGCTATGAATAAACCCACAATTTCCGAAATGTGGAGCCGGTACACAAAATGCCCTACCGGTATTAAAGGAAATCTTTCGAATGCTGCACTGGGCGGCGACCAATTTGAAGAATTTGCACGTTACGTACAGGATGACTTCGGTACAAATACCTATCGGTACTACGAAACCAGCGCCTGGGTTTTAAACGATCAACATACTGGCACACCAATTTATTTCAGGGAAGTTATTGAAGGTAAAATGACAGCCGAAGAAGCAATGGCTGGCATTAGAAATAGTATAAGACAATAAGGTTATAACACAACCTGCAAACAATAGCGATTTTCAAAACCAACTGTAATTATTTTTGTAATTTTACAGTTGGTTTTTTATTGCCATACTTTGATCTTAATTGATATAATATGAAGAAATTTCTGAGTTTTTTGGTCATCATTGTTCTTTCCCAATCGTGCAATAACCCGCAAGCACAATATATCAAAAACAGTGGACTCATATTTGGAACGTATTATCAACTTACATACGAAAACCCCAACGGTGAGGACCTACATGCAGAAGTTAAAGACCTGTTAAACCAGTTAGACAATTCATTTTCGACGTACAATCTCAATTCTACTGTTTCGAAAGTTAACCAGAATCTTCCCATTCAGCCCGATACACTTTTCTTCAATGTATTCAATAAAGCACAGGAAATTTCATCACTTACCAATGGCGCATTCGACGCTACCGTTGCACCGCTAGTTAATGCCTGGGGATTTGGCTTCAAAAAAAAGCAAAATATTACACCGAAACGAATTGACAGCATTAAAGCATTTACTGGTTTTGACAAAGTGCGTCTCGAAAACACAAAAATTATAAAAGAAGACCCGCGGCTGATGCTCGATTTTAGTGCCATTGCCAAAGGTTATTCGGTTGATATCGTGGCTGATTTTTTGCGCAAAAAGGGCTGCAACAACTGTCTGGTTGACATTGGTGGTGAGGTGGCCGCATTCGGGCATAATCCATCAGGGGCAACCTGGCGGGTTGGCATAAATGAGCCAAACGACAACGAGCCTTTGAACGCTACAAACCTGCAGGCCATTGTATCGCTGAAAAATATGGGCATGGCTACATCGGGCAATTACCGTAATTTTTACATCGAAAATGGTAAGAAATTTGCCCACACCATCAATCCACAAACCGGTTACCCGGTAAATCACAACCTGCTAAGCGCAACCATTGTGGCCGAAAATTGCATGACTGCCGATGCACTGGCAACGGCATGCATGGTAATAGGTGCCGATTCGGCACAAAAATTAATATATGGCATTGACCATGTTGAAGCTTTTTTAATATATGCTAATAAAACTGGAACGAACCAGATATTTATGACCGATGGATTTCAGGATTTGATAATAAATGAATAAATTCACAAAAAATAAAAAATGATAACCATGCGTGTTGCTGTCATCTTTTTCTTCATTGTAATGTTTGCCGGCCTGGTAAAGGCCCAGGTGCAAATTGATATTCCACAGCCCTATGGCAATAGTTTTATTGAATCAGAACTGATTGAAGAAGTAAGCATTTTACCGCTGAATTACAAGCAGTACGGACTTGTACGAACCGACATGGAAATGAAAGTTGACGGTGAAGATTATTTTATCCTCGACAACCAAAACTCTCAATGTGTTTATCATTTCAACAACGAAGGCGAACTGGCCGATACCATTTGTGTCCCCAAGCAAAAATCAGACAGCAATCTTCCTCAGCTTAACAACCCGGCATGGTTTAGCATAAATCCATACAAAAAACAGATAGAAATATACCGGTTTGAAGATTCAAACATTAACCGGTTTTCTTACAACGGCAAATATCTTGGCAATATTGAACTAGATGTTACCCCGTCAGATTATGTAAGAAACAAGAACGGTGAATATTGGGTTTATGCCGGTTGGAACAACAACGAAACACAATACCGTCTCATTAAGACCAATGCACAAGGTTCAGTAAC
>JAQIDF010000511.1 GCA_027858145.1 Prolixibacteraceae bacterium
TACAAAAATATTTTACCCGATTCGGGAATGTACCAGAAGCTCTCGAAACGCGAACGCTCTTCGAGTGCCTTAATTTTTTACTGGGGCATGAATTTAACATCAGAGTTGGATGTTCACAACATTCTTTTCAGTAATAATTACAAAGCCGAATTCGACGGGTTGTTTAAAACAAAGGTGTTTGCCAACGACCTGACGGTTTATATTTTTATCAGTAAAAAAGTTGTTGGAACCGACGCCCCCGAAGGGAAAGAGAACTGGTTTGTAATGGTGAATGCCCCCGAAAACGTGGGGCAGGATTGGCAGCAACAAACTGAGAAAGCCCGAAAAATCATTCTGTCGAAAATCAATTCGATGCTAAAAATGGATGTGGAGTCTCATATTGAAAATGAAGAGGTTACCACGCCGGTTGATATCGAAAATCGCACAGCATCGGTTAATGGTTCGCTATACGGACACAGTTCGAACAATGCCATGGCTGCATTTTTGCGCCATCCAAATTTTAGCTGGAAGTACAAAAATTTGTATTTTGTGGGCGGAAGTATTCACCCCGGCGGCGGTATTCCGCTGTGCCTTGCTTCTGCCAAAATAATTGACAACTTAATATAGAATAACATGAATCGCATTATCCGATATTTTAAAATGCTGGAAGCGAAAGAAGCGACGAAGTTCCTCATCATTTTTTACATTGTGGGCACTGTCGGTTTTTTGATACCCCAAACCCGCGTAATATTTGAGAAACTGATACCGGTTTCGCTCATCATCAATATTTTCATGTTGTTGTTGTTTCACAAAATATACAATGCAAAACATTTAATCTTTTTTGCTTCAATAATTATTGTCACCATCGCCATTGAGGCTATTGGCGTACAAACCGGACAGCTTTTTGGGGCGTATATTTACGGGGCTTCTATTCCTGTTAAAGTATTTGGAACACCGGTTTTAATCGGTGTTAACTGGCTAATGCTAACTTACGGAGCGGTATTTCTGATACGTTCAAAAAAGGCTTTACGCAAGCTTTTACCAATTCTTGTTGGTTTGTTAATGGCCGGGTTCGACTATGTGATGGAACCGGTGGCCATGAAAACCGATATGTGGACGTGGATGTTTAATGAGGTTCCTTTGCAGAATTATGTGATGTGGTTTGTTGTGGCAACGGTAATTGGTGGCTGTTACGAGTTGTTTAATATCAATACCGATAACAAAATTGCCGGTCGTATATTTGTACTGCAACTGGCATTTTTTGGTGTTTTAAATATTTTTCTGTCATGATAAAAGCCAGTCATCATCGGATAATTGCACCGTTGTTTTATAAGTATCTGTTCCACATTATGAATAAAGATTTTGAGGAAGTGGAGATGATTGGTGAGTGGGAAAACGATGAAACTAAAGCTTCGTTGATAATTGGCAATCATGTAAGTTGGTGGGATGGGTTTTGGATGTTGCACCCCAATAAAAAATATTTGCAGAAAAAACTGCATGTGATGATTCTGGAAGAACAACTTAAAATGAACAAAATACTTAGTAAAGTAGGCGCTTATTCCGTTGACCCGGGTTCCCGGTCGGTTGTTGAGTCGTTGAATTACAGTGTTGAATTACTGAATGATGAGAATAACTCGGTTGTGATTTATCCGCAGGGTAAATTTTCGAGTTTTGTGGCTCCGGGTTTTAAATTTAAAACGGGAATTGAGAAAATCCTGAATAAGTGCAAGCCTGTCCAGATCCTCTTTTATACGGCTTTTGTAGATTATTTTTCGAACCGTAAACCTACAGTCTTTTTGTATCTTGGAGAAGTAGAATTTCAACGCTACGGGTTGGAGGAGTTAAGTACGAAATATCGCTCATTTTACATGCAAAGTTTAAATCAACACGCGAAACTTGATGTATGATTATAGCCGGTTATATATTATTTATTATACTCGCTTTTCACTTTTTTGTGGTGTTGGTTAACTATTTGTCGAAACCGTATTTGCCCCAGGTAGGCTCGTTAGAAGAGCAACCCAAAATATCAATATTAATTCCGGCACGCAATGAACAGGACAACCTGAAAACTATTCTAAGCGACCTTAAACATCTCGATTATAAAAACTTTGAAGTGATTGTTTGTAATGACCATTCAACCGATAAAACCCTTGAAGTACTCAAGCATTACGAGCAAATCATTCCACGACTTCAATATTTTACCAACGAACCATTGCCCGATAGCTGGATGGGGAAGAATTTCGCTTGTTATAAGCTTGCTCAGCGGGCAAGTGGCAATTGGTTGCTATTTCTTGATGCTGATGTGCGTGTTAAGCCGCAATTGCTGAAAAAAGCAATAACCTACGTGAAAAATCGGAATGTGAAGTTATTGTCGGTTTTTCCGGAACAAATTATCCGTACAACCGGTGAATGGAAAACCATTCCGGTGATGAACTGGATATTGCTAAGCTTTTTAATGTTACCCACGGTGAAAATAAAATGGTTTTCGTCGCTATCGGCAGCCAACGGGCAAATGATGTTTTTCGATGCAGAAACCTATCATAAGCATCAGTGGCATTGTATGGTGAAAGACAAGAATGTTGAAGACATAATGATTGCCCGCCTGATGAAAAAGAACAAATACCCTGTATCGGTTTTGTTGGGCGATAACGACATACTTTGCCACATGTACCACGATTATCAAAGTGCGCTGAACGGGTTTTCCCTTAATGTTCATCAGTTTTTTGTGGGCAGCCGCTTGTGGATGGTGTTTTTTTTGATTACAACATGGCTTAGGTTGCCGTTTTACCTGTTTAGCGGGCAGTATGTACTGTTGTTGTTGTCGATGCTTCTTATTTTTATAATGAAGTACATGATTTCAGGCTTAAGCCGGTTTAGTTTTAAAAAGAATATGGAATTTCACCCCGACCAGTTGTGGGCTTTTACACTGATGGTTTTTTATAATCTGAAAAACTACCGGCAAAAGCGAATTGAATGGAAGGGAAGAGTTTACAGGGTGTGAAATTTAAAGAAGAAGAGATGATGAGAAGGAAGTCAGTTATTGTTTTCGGAATTATATTGTTGTTATTTACGAAGGTAAACGGGCAGGAACCCAATCAACTTGATTGCCGGTTTTACAATTTGTATTTAAGTGGAAATATGAATGTTTGGGATTCGGTGGTCGATAGTCTATATCTTGAGCGTTTGACGCCAGCGCAGGAAGAATCCCTTATGCTTGCTGAATACGGGTTGATTGGTTATCATTTGTCGCAGGGAGATAAGGATGAGGCTTCAGGAGTGATGGAACATTTTGACCGCCGACTTGAAAAATGGTTAAAGCGCAAACCCGAAAATGCCACATTTCATGCGCTTAATGCTGCTTTAACTGCTTTTAAAATTGGTTTAAACCCCTTAATAGCCCCGTTTGTAAATTCAGAACACAAAGAGCAAATTGCAAATGCCCTGAAATATCGTACGGGTGAGCCCTTGCCGCTTATTGAAAAGGCAAATTCACTGTATTTCAGGCCTTCTATTGTCGGAGGAGATAAAGAGGAAGCGAAAAAAGCTTACGAACAGGCTTTTTCTATTTTGCGCAACGATAAGCAGTGTAACTGGCTTTATTTGTATGTAGGCTCATGGCTTGGTCAGGTATATACCAAAATGGATGAGCCCCGTAAAGCCAAACAAATTTATCTTGAATTGCTGAATGTTGCGCCAGATTTTCAGCATGTGAAAGAAGAACTTCTCCCACAGCTCGAAAGCGGTGATTTTATTGACATGCCAATTGGCTTGAAAATGAATACGGTAGGGGTTAATTGTGCCGTAATTGATAGTTGAACGTGAGCAATAATCATGTATTTTATCACTGAAAAGCATAACTTATGGTGAATACAATCACCAAAAAGTATAACTTTAAGGGAATTCGTTTAGATTAATTAGAGATGTGGCCAAGCTTCTGGACAACAGTATATTACGTTATTAACCGAAAATACTTTGATTTCTATGATATTGTTTCTATATTTGGAAACCAACTAATGGACAAATATGGAAAAACCTATTGAAGTGATATTTTTGAAGCAAGCTGAAGAATTTACAAACTCTATTGAAAATAACCCGAAAAAGAAATTATTTCAGGCCATTCGAAAGACAAAAAAACGATTATTCGGACAATGGTTTACCAAACTGAAAAGTAGTGACGGAATATTTGAATTTAGAGTTGATGACAGCGGAAAATTCTATCGACTCTTTGCATTCTGGGACAGGGAAGGAGAAGAAGAAACTTTGGTTGTAGCTACCCATGGACTGATAAAAAAGACCAACAAGACACCACCAGCGGAAATTCGGAAAGCAGAACAGATAAAACGAGAATATTTCGAAGAAATGGAAAAAGATAAAATGAACAAATCAAAGTAAACAGATATGGAAACAAGAAAATATAAAACCTTAGGTGAACTGGAAGACAAATATTTTGGAGAGCGTGGCACACCCGATAGGGAACAATATGAATTTGAACTCAGCATGGAGATATTGGGAGAAAAGCTCAAAAAAATACGGCAAGAGAAGAAAATGACCCAAGAAGAATTGGGAAAATTAATCGGAGTCCAAAAAGCACAGATTTCGAAACTGGAAAACGGGGCGAGCAGTGCAACAGTTTCCACTATATTAAAAGTTTTTAAAGCATTGAAAGCAACGGTGAAATTACAGATTGAAATTGAAGATGATAATCAATTAGCCGTTTCATAACTACGGAAAACAAAGAACGGTGCGCACCATATTCTCCACGTTATTACAATATGTAGCGGGCTATTCCGAAACATTATTATTATTATTATATTGAAATATAGCTTGTTGTGGGTGGGTGAAATATTTTTTGTAAATTTAGGGAAAAAATAAATTATATTATAACCTAACATTACAATCTTCACTTTTAAAAACCACCATTATGAAAAAAAATGTTTTTATTCTTGTTGTGTTGATTCTGGCTCTTATTTCATGTAGTCAGCAACCCAAAAAAGCAACATCGGTACCATTAGAAGACTTTTTCAGGAATCCCGAAAAAACATCCTATAAATTATCTCCCAACGGAGCGTTTTTCTCTTACATGGCGCCTTACGAAAGCCGTATGAACTTATTTATTCAAAAGGTTGATGCTGATTCTTCCATCCGGATTACCTCGGAAACTGACCGTGATATTGCTGGGTACCTATGGGCAAACAATAACCGCCTTTTATATTTACAAGATACCGGCGGTGATGAAAATTATCAGCTTTACGGAGTGAATATTGATGGCTCCGACTTTAAAGACCTTACCGTTTTTGAGGGGGTGCGTACACGTATTATCGACGAGCTTGAAGGTAATGAAGACGAAGTATTGATTGGCTTGAATAAACGTGATGCGCGCGTGTTTGACCCGTACCGTTTAAATATTGGTACCGGCGAAATGGTTATGTTGGCCGAGAACCCGGGAAACATCGTAGGATGGATTCCGGATCACGAAGGTAAACTTCGCCTGGCCGTGGCTTCAGATGGTGTGAACCAGACATATTTATACCGCGACACCGAAGATGAAGAATTCGAGAAGGTGTTATCACTTAATTTCAGGCAAACCATGCAGCCCCTGATGTTTACCTTCGACAATAAAAATATTTATGCATTGTCAAACATTGGTCGCGATAAAGAGGCTTTGGTTAAATATGATATTAAAAATGCGAATGAAATTGAAGTGTTGTTTGAAACCGACCAGGCTGATGTTTCAGGTGTAAACTATTCGAAGAAAGATAAAAAACTTCTTTGGGTGAATTACTACACAGCCAAAAAACAAGTATACTTTTTAGATGAAGATACCCGTTTGATGTACAACAGGGTTGATGAAGCATTGCCCGGTGTTGAAATTGCTTTTGTTAGTGAAAATAAGGCTGAAGATAAGTTCATGATTCGAACTTATAGTGATAAAACATGGGGGAGCTATTATTTTTATGATAAGGAGACTGATGATTTATTAAAAATTGCTGAAGTTAGTCCGTGGATTGAGGCCGATAACATGGCCGAAATGAAGCCGATAAGCTATAAGTCGCGCGATGGTTTAACAATTCATGGTTACCTCACCCTTCCTAAAGGTTACGAACCTGAAGATCTTCCTGTTGTTGTTCATCCACACGGTGGCCCATGGGCACGCGATTACTGGGGCTTTAACCCGGGGGTGCAGTTTTTGGCCAACAATGGTTATGCAGTGCTTCAAATGAACTTCAGGGGCTCAACCGGTTACGGACGTGAGTTTTGGGAGAAATCGTTTAAGCAATGGGGACAAACCATGCAGGATGATATTACCGATGGTGTGTATTGGTTGATTGACCAGAGTATTGCCGATCCCGACCGCATTTCTATTTACGGTGGAAGTTATGGTGGTTATGCAACATTGGCCGGATTGGCATTTACCCCCGATTTGTATGCTGCCGGGGTTGATTATGTTGGTGTTTCTAACTTGTTTACCTTACTGAAAACCATACCTCCATATTGGGAGCCACAGCTCGATATGTTCCACGCAATGATGGGGCACCCGGTTGAGGACAGCCTGATGATGGTACAGGTATCGCCAGTATTCCATGCCGATAGCATTAAAGCTCCGCTGTTTGTGGCACAGGGGGCAAACGACCCGCGGGTGAACATTAACGAATCGGATCAAATTGTTGAGGCCTTGGAATCGCGTGGTGTTGATGTTCAGTACATGGTTAAAGAAGACGAAGGCCACGGATTCAGGAATGAAGAAAACCGTTTCGACTTTTACCGGGCCATGATTATGTTTTTAGATGAACATTTAAAGGAGGAGTAAATATTCAAAACCGCAGAGATGCGGAGAGTGTTGAGAAAAAAATAGTATTAACCCCGGTGGTGTTCCTGACCGTCCGGGGTTTTTTTATTTAGCAAATTCCATTCAATTTGTATTGGTGGTTGGGGTTTCGCACCAGGGCAACCGCATTTAAAATGTAGCTTAAAAACAAAAATAGAGATAAGCCACGAATGCACGAATATATATCTGAATTTACCGAACGTATGTTCGAAATTCGATCTATTTTTCCTAT
>JAQIDF010000519.1 GCA_027858145.1 Prolixibacteraceae bacterium
GCATTTTTAAGGTTAAAAGAAACGAGGTATTTTAATATGGCCGAAGTATCGATTGTCATCCGCCTGAACATCATAAAACATAAAAAAGCCCCGGTGTAATTTTTATACAAAGTCCAAAGACTGTTTCTGAAATTCAGAAATAACTTATGTGGATTTTCGTAATCGAGCGTTGCCCCTCCCCAGTGATAAACAACACTATCGGGGCAATATACAATGCGCTTTCCCTGATTTTTAATACGCCAGCACAAATCAATTTCCTCCATATGTGCAAAAAAGTCGGCATCGAAGCCTCCGGCAGCCCAAAAAGCTTTTGATTTAATAAACAGGCAGGCACCTGAAGCCCAGAAAATATCAGTTGAATTGTCATACTGACCGTCATCGTTTTCAAGCACATCCATTATGCGCCCCCTACAAAAAGGATACCCATAATGATCGATAAAACCACCGGCTGCCCCGGCATGTTCAAAACGGGTGTTATCACGGTCGGAAAGTATTTTAGGCTGAACAGCCACTATATCTTCATGCTGCGATAAATGACGTATTGATTCAGTTAACCAACCGGCCGATACACGTACATCACTGTTAAGCAAACAATAAACATCAGATTCTACCTGCTTAAGTGCACGGTTATATCCACCGGCAAAACCGTAATTACGGTCGAGCTTAATGCATTCTATCGAAGGGAAATTTTCTTCAACATACAATAACGATTGGTCGGTTGAACCATTATCTGCAACAATTACACGGATATCATCGCCTTTACTCTCGTCCACAACATTTGGCAGATATTTTTGAAGTTGAGCGAGCCCATTCCAGTTTAGTATGACAATAGCGGTTTTCAAATCGTTATTTTTTTTAAAATGCCAATATAATGTTTGATGTATTACCTTTCAAATTATGAAGATTTTTCTTTCTTATATTTCCATCTTTTATGCGTCCATAAATATTGGTGAGGACTTTCAGAAATCGATTTTTCAAGCCGTTTCATGAATCCATCAGTAATCTCATAATCTGATGTTTGTGCGGGCTCTTCAAAAAGAAGCTCAAATGTAGCCTTGTGGTATCCCCGTTTTATCTGTTTCACTTCAAGATAAAAAACGGCAGCATCGGTTTTGCGTGCAATTTTTTCAGTTCCCAACATCACGGGTGTATCTTGGTTCATAAAGGTAAGCCAGTGCCGTATCCCATTTTTCAATGGGCGTTGGTCGCTAATCATTAATGCGGCAAACGTATTTTTGTTTCGCTTATCAGTTATAAGTTGACGGAATGTTTGTTTCATTTCGAGCGGTATTGCTGCCCGCGAACGCAATTCCCGATAAAACTGATCGAATGTTTTGTTCGTTAAACGCTTATAAACAAAATAGGTGCGAACCGAGAATTTCTGAATAAACAATGGCAATAATTCCCAGTTCCCGAAATGTCCGGTTACAACTATAATATTCTTTCCTTTTGCCATGTACTCCTCAACTTTGTCTAACCCTTCAATCTGCAATCTTTTCTCCTCCTTTTGAACATTAAGGTGCGTAAAATAGAGGGTTTCGATAAACATATCGCAAAAGCTATGGTAAAAAGCTTTTTCTATTTCTTTCTTTTCTTTTTCTGATTTTTCAGGAAAAGAATTTTTCAGGTTCATTGACACAACATTTTTCCGGTATCGCGCAACACGATACACCAAAAGATACAACAAATCTGAA
Source organism: Prolixibacteraceae bacterium (assembly GCA_027858145.1). Lineage (GTDB taxonomy): Bacteria > Bacteroidota > Bacteroidia > Bacteroidales > Prolixibacteraceae > Roseimarinus. Next base: position 1,695 of record JAQIDF010000519.1, read on the forward strand.
AACAGGTAGTGAAACTCCAAAGGGAAAAGTTGCATTGGCCAGGTGGCACCCAGCAATATGTAATAACCAATACTCTTCTTCATGTTTACTTATTCAGTATAATTTTAGCAAGTATTGCATTTTTAATAGCGGGTGCAATATTACTAAAATATTCTGTCAGCTCCTGTTCTGTGGAATTATTTTCTAACAATGAAGCCAAACGCTGATAGTTTTCGTTGCTCAAATTTCCTTTAATCACACTGTCCGAATTATCAGGCTTCGTATCACCAAGCTGCAACTCAAGTTTTGCAGCCTCCAGTATTTCGCGTGCCTGTTCTTTAACCGGATCGTGTTGTTTGCCGCCAAATCCGTCGCGCAACGACCAGCTTGAATGATCATAGTGCAGGTTGTTGATTAACTCAACTTTTTCATCATCGTTACCGAATATCCTTTTTAACAGCAAGCTTGTTTTAATGCGCCATGCCTCAAAATCAAAATTTTTTTTATTCATGTCCTGAAGCAAGGTTTGCAATATTTCAATTTTCTTGTTATCCATGGCTTTTATTTCCTAATTGGCGATTCACAATTTCGTAAAAAATATTGAAATAGTTATGGTTTGTAGCGATTATATTTCCATTATCAATGTACCGGTTTGTTCCGTCAAAATCGCAAACCCGGCCACCGGCTTGTTTCACAATTAAAGCTCCGGCAGCCAAATCCCAGGCATGAAGGCCATATTCCCAGAAAGCATCGAAGCGGCCACAGGCAACATAACATAAATCAATAGCTGCCGAACCTAAGCGTCTGATGCCACTTGTTTTCTCCATTAATTCGCGCATAGCATAAAAATACTCATCAAGCATCGTGAAATTGGTATATGGAAATCCGGTAACAACAAGGGCGTGTTTATTCGAGTTTACAGTACTTACATTAATTATTTCGCCGTTAAGATATGCCTTTGAACCTTCCCAGGCATAAAACATTTCGCCATGTACAATTTCATAAACAATACCCAGAATAAGTTCATCATTGCGCATCAGTGCTATACTGATGGAATGAGGAGCTACTCCGTGAATAAAATTCGTTGTACCATCAATGGGGTCAATCACCCAATTGTAGGTCTCACCCTTTTTTGAACTGGTTCCTTCTTCAGCAATAAATCCGGAATCGGGGAGAAGCTTTGAAAGCCCGGCCACCAACATTTCTTCCGACATTTTATCAATAGAAGTCACAAAGTCACTTTGTCCTTTTTCTTCTATCTGTTCATCGGGCTTAAAGTTCTCACGTTCTTTTCGAATCATTTTGGCTGTTTCGAGAACCAAATCCTGAACATCGAAACACATTTTTTTTATATCGGTCATAAGTAGTTATTTTTTTATAATTTTTATGTTCTGACGATTATCACCAATAATAACGGAAACAACATACATCCCTTTTGCGATATTATCAGATGAAACAAAAAGATCAACATAGTTGTTCCCGGCGAATGAAGTCCGCCCTTGCAGTCTCTTTACAACAAGACCCTGTAAATCGTTTACAACAATATGATATTCTTTTTGCGCTTTTGATTGGAACATAAGCGTTGCATTTTCAGTGAATGGCGATGGCACACAAGTAACCGACAGGTCATTAGCAGCATAATTCCTGCTTGCCGTGGACATACTGTTTTTCTCACCCGGTGTTCCTCCGGGTGAACCAGCCTCCCAGGCTGATGCTTCGCCGTTATCTGTTTCAGCACTGATAAGTTCGAGGGTAGCTGCCATATTGTATGGAGCCGATGGCCATGGCGCGGAAGGAAGATAAGCAACCCGGTCAATCAAATCGCCGTCTAAATTATATAATGATATACTTTCGCCATCGCTGCTTAGCCCAAATTGCATTTCACCCATAAAGTTTTCAACGCCCGGGTAAACAACTGAAAAATCATCGGCATCCTGGCATAACACCAGGTAATGGCCGGGATACAGCAATGCACCCTGTGGAAAAACAAAAGCATTTTCAGGGTTACTGTCTTCAAGCCTCCAGCCAAGTAAATCTACTGTTTGATTACCATTATTATAAAGTTCAATCCAATCGCCCGATTCGTAATCATCACCAGAACGGTAATTAATTTCATTAATAACAATATTGTTTTCCTGTTCTCCTGTGTACTCAAAAACTGCTTTTATTGAACTATTTCGTGTAAAATACACTTCCAAATTTTTATTGGTTGATTCAGAAGCACCTTCCCAGCGCACAAAACGATAACCCGGAGCCGGCAAAGCTTTAAAAGTAACCGGTACACCTTCAAAGTAAGTTCCTTCAAAAGGATAAGCACCTGGTGTTATAGTATTCACTTTAACATTTCCGGCCTCCTCATCCGATACGCTCAGTGTTACAATACTGGCTCCCGGCAATTCAAAATAATTTCTAAAATGATTTCGCACGTAACCAGGACGCTTTATGTTGAAATTCCGTATATTCTCAACTCTGGTGTCCCATGTATTCTTATCACCCCCCCACTTTGAAAAATGCGTTTCAATTTCAGGCTCGACCAACGCTTTTACCGAATCTAGTTTTGTATTCATTTCTTCCGGTAAAAAAGTAGTGTTCATCAAATCGGCCATCCGGTTGATAAATTGATTTTTAAAAGATGTATTGCTGAGCAGCTTGCGTAGCAACAATGTTGACCACGGTGGATTTGGCCAATCGGGTCCATATTGTTCTGTTGCAAATGATATATCATTCTGATTATAATTGTAACTATCATACAAGCCCAATCCAAAATCAGTATCATACAACAGCCAACGCCATTTCCCATTTGGGGTATTGCTTCTCCAGTATTTTATGTTGTTGCCGGGCCAGTCGCGGTTGTTGATATATATCTGCGTTAGCTGATAATCGATAAAACAACTTATGTCAATTTCACCGGCAACATGCTTATAGTTTTCATCAACCGATAAATCACTGTTCTCAATAAAACTGAGCAAACTGTTATACCCCTCGTTTGAACCGTGAATAACCGAGCCATTACCTTCAAGTAAAATTAAATCATCGGGATTAATATTATGAGTGCTTTCAAAGTAATGTTCATTTGGCTTATCCCT
>JAQIDF010000026.1 GCA_027858145.1 Prolixibacteraceae bacterium
GATTCACCACTAAAAAAACATATTTCGCAAACAAAAAAATTAGTTTTAAATTATGATCAGTCAAGCTTTACGTTCCGGTTTATTGCATTAAACTATATTTTTAGCGAAAAGAACCAATATGCCTATATGATGGAAGGTTTTGAGAAAAACTGGAATTTTATTGGAAATAAGAACGAAGCAACGTATATGAACCTTAATCCGGGAAATTATACGTTCAGAGTCAAGGCTTCAAACAACGATGGAAAATGGAATGAAGAAGGCACTTCAATTAAAATAATTATTCTACCTCCATGGTGGGGAACTTTGTGGTTTAGATTAATTATTGGACTAATTATATTTTTATTGATGGGCTATTTTTTGTATATAATTATCCTAAAAATAAGGCGCCAGGCAAACCTAACAATCCTTGATGAAAGGAACCAGCTTAAAACAATGATAAATAATATTCCTGATCATATTTTCATTAAAGACACTAAATCACGCTTTCTGATATTAAATAATAACACAATCAAATACATGCAGGGTAAAAGTGAAAAAGAATTTTTATATAAAACTGACTTCGATTTTCACCCAAAAGAAAAGGCAGAAAAATATTTTAGGCAGGAACAAGAAATAATATCAAATGGAATTCCAATTATAAACGAAGAAAGCAGAAGGAATATAAATGGACAGGAAATGGTCATGTCTACAACTAAATGCCCAATTATAAACCTAAAAGGTGAAACAATAGGACTGATTGGAATTGTACGAGATATAACTTATCAAAAGATTGCAGAACTTGAAATTATCAAGCAAAGTGAAGAGCTTAGAAACTACAATTTTTTATTGAATGAAAAAAATTTATTATTAGAAGAACGTCAACAGCAAATTGAAAAACAGGCTGAAAAATTAACGCTGGCCAATGGTCAACTCTCTCTTCTTAATGCAACCAAGGACAGGTTTTTTTCAATCATTGCCCATGATTTACGAAACCCGTTTAATAACATTCTCGGTTTTACTGAAATACTGAACGACAACGATACCAATATCAATGACGAAGAAAAGAAAGAAATAACCAAACAACTGTTTTTATCAGCATCAAATACTTATGAATTATTGGAAAATTTATTGGAATGGTCAAGGACCCAATCGAACAGGATTACGTTTAAATCACAACAAGTTGATCTTGAAAATATTTGCCAGGAAGTTATTGATAGTTTAATTTATAATTCTAAAAATATTAAAATCAAATATTTACCCACTGAAAAAATTGAACTGGTTGTTGACAGTAATATGTTTAAAACGATTTTGCGGAACATAATTTCAAATGCTATAAAATTTTCACATAAAAATGGGTTGATAAATATTGATGCCTTGAAAAACAGTGAAAAAGTAACCATTACCATTTCAGACAATGGGATTGGCATTGAAAAAGAAAACTTATCAAAACTTTTTGACCTAACTCAAAAACTATCAACTATTGGAACCGCTCAGGAAAAAGGAACAGGCTTAGGACTAATTATTTGCAAAGAATTTGTTGAGAAACACGGCGGTGAAATTTGGGTTGAAAGTGAAGTGGGGAATGGATCTGATTTTAAATTTACAATCCCTCTTTAACTTAAATCATTTTTTTATATAAAAGGGTTTCTAAACTTGGTTTCGATAAAAAAAACAAATTAGATTTATGCAAACAATTGCATAAGTGGGATCTAGACAATAAGGGATTGATTAAAGGTTTTTTCATTTTATATCATTATTAATTCGGTGTTTTTAAATTCCTTGTCTATTCTTTTATGCGATATTGAATTAATAAGGCACAGGTACATTTTGCCAAATAGTGTAAATTAAAAAAGAAAAGATCGATGAAACGAGTGTTTCTTTTTTTTATTTCTGTTCTTTTTTTTTAGCGCAGTTGCCACCATAACTGAGCCAATGGACTTTAAGATCCTGACTACAAGCATGGGCATATCACATGGCGATGTATTGTGTTTTTACCGGGACCATGAAGGTTATATCTGGATTGGTACGACAGATGGTTTGAACAAATATGATAGTGTCGGTTTCAAAATATATAAAAGGAATAATAATGATTCCACTTCTTTAACAAATAGTTACATTAATTGTATTTATGAAGACAAACAAAATAATCTTTGGATAGGAGTAACAAACGGGCTATGCTTATGTTTAATCCCTCGACAGGAAAATTTACAAAACACAGAAGCGATAGTAAAAATCCCCTGACGTTAACCAACGACAAAGTTCTGGCGCTCGAAACAGATAATAAAGGGGGTTTGTGGGCAGGTATGTGGCAAGGCGGATTAAACTGAAACAATTGTCGTACTTTTGGTTGGCAGCATAATTGATTTGTTTTGTTTGACGACATTAAATTACTTAATATCAGTAATTTAAACAAATTAATTTGCTGCTTTTTATCTTATTTTCAACAACTTATATTACTTGCGAAAGTTGAATTATTTTAATTAATATTGATGTTTGATTAATTGATTTACTTATGATTAGACTCCTCTTTTTCTTGTTTTTTGTTTGTTATCTTTTTATCTACATTCCCCTTTCGGCACAGGTTATTGATCCTAAAATTCAAGAAGCTGTTTCGAAAATAACAGTAGACGGATACTCGTCGCATTTCGATTCAACACACACCTCACCGGACAACAACCGTAAAGTTGTTTCATCACAACAACAGAGCGTTGATCATGATGCTTGCAGAAACTATATCTACAGGCAATTCGTACGTTATTTCGGTGAAGGAAACTGTTACTTGCACAATTTCAATTCCTTTTCGCACAAAGGGCTAAGCAATGTGATAGGTTACCATGCCGGAAAGCACGATTCGCTGGGGGTATGGATTATTGGAGCCCACTACGACACTAATATCATTTCCCCGAAACCTTTTACCGATTTAACCTCGTCGCCGGGCGCAAACGACAATGAATCCGGGTTAGCTGCAATTCTTGAGATAGGCAAAGTGTTATCGGAGGTCGATGCCGGAGCTTCGGTAATACTGGCAGCATGGGATTTAGAAGAGATATACAAATTTGGTTTCCCCACCGGATCAAATAAATGGTTTAAAAAGTTCGTAAGACGATTAAAACAGACCGATTATGAACTTATAGGTCAGGCCGGAGTAATTAACCTTGACGACATAAAAGGATATATCAGTTTTGACATGATTGGAAATCCGCAACGTGTGGATAGCATCAATTACGGACTAAGTGTATGTTATGCAAAAACCACACATATCCCTTTCTCTAAGATATATGTTGAAATAATGAATTTATATTCGCCTTCGGTAAATGCTACATTGTTTGGCCGGTTAACACTCTCGGATCATTACACTTTTGCTTCACGAAATGTTCCGTCGGCATTAAACCTGGAATCGGGATATTGGCTCGACCCCTATTACCATACCCCAAAAGACAACAATCAAAACACTGATAATGTTGACTTTGGATTTGGAACACAAGTAACCCGCGGCGGTTGCGCCTTTATACTTGAACAAATAATGATTATAGACTAATCCAATTCTTTTAGTTTCCAAGTTCAGATATAAATTTTATACGCACCATACGAATATCTTCAATACTGTAATCTTCCTCACCTAACTCTGCAATTGCTTCCTCGACACTACCATCTTCCGATTCTTCTTTAAAATAGTCGAAAATGTCATCCTGGGTGTCAGTATCCATAACTTCATCTATATGATAATCGATGTCGATTTTAGTGCCTGAATTAACAATCGCATCAAGCTCCGACAACATATCTTCAAACCCAAGGCCAAGCGACTCGGCGATAATATCGAGCGAAACTTTTCGGTCGATATTCTGAATGATCATCACCTTGTTTTTCGATTTTTTGGCTACCGACTTGACCACCATGTCCTGAGGGCGTTCAATTTCGTTCTCTTCAACATACTGCTTGATAAGATCAATAAATTCTTTTCCGTAACGCATTGCTTTACCTTGCCCTACTCCCTGAATATTTTGCAGCTCCTGTATTGTTACCGGATACTGAATAGACATATCGGAAAGCGAAGGATCCTGAAAAACAACAAACGGAGGCAGGCCTTTACGCTGCGCCATCTTTTTTCGCAAGTCTTTCAGCATTTTGAACAACTGCGGATCGCCTGATCCACCCGATGGCGCATTTGATGCTTCCTCCAGGTCGGCTTCATAATCGTGGTTTTTAACCATCATAAACGATGTTGGGTTCTCAATATATTTGAACCCGGCTTCGGTCATTCTTAACAGTCCGTAGTTTTCAATGTCTTTATTGATGAGCCCGGCAATCATAGCCTGGCGGTATATAGCATGCCAAAAGCGCGCATCGTGTTCTTTTCCTTTTCCAAAAACATCCAGCTGGTCGTGTTTAAACGATTTGATGGCAGCATTTTTATTTCCTATTAAAATATTGGTAATATGCTCCATCTTATATTTCTGGTTCACTTTCAGGATGGCATTAAGTGCTGTAACCACTTCATATTTCGCTTCAATCTTTTCTTTGGGATGAAGGCAATTATCGCAGGCATTACAATTCTCAAGCTCATATTTCTCACCAAAATAGTACAACAATATTTTACGCCGGCACACCGATGATTCGGCATACGAAACGGTATCGAGAAGCAATTGAGTGCCAATTTCCTGTTCTGCAACAGGCTTACCCTGCATGAATTTCTCAAGCTTTTGAATATCCTTGTAACTATAAAATGTTATGCATTTGCCTTCACCACCGTCACGACCGGCACGTCCTGTTTCCTGGTAATACCCCTCAAGGCTTTTGGGTATATCATAATGAATAACAAAACGCACATCCGGCTTATCAATACCCATTCCGAAAGCGATGGTTGCCACAATAACGTCCACATCTTCCATTAAAAACATATCCTGATGCTTCGAGCGGGTTGCTGCGTCCATACCGGCATGGTAAGGCAACGCTTTTATTCCGTTAACCTGCAGGTTCTCGGCCAGCGCTTCTACCTTCTTGCGACTTAGACAATAAATAATCCCCGATTTTCCTGTATTATTTGAAATGAACTTAATAATTTCAGTTGTAGGCTTAACTTTTGGCCTTATTTCATAATAAAGGTTAGGACGGTTAAAGCTCGACTTAAAGACTTTTGCTTCGAGCATGCCCAGGTTTTTTTGAATATCGTGTTGTACTTTTGCAGTAGCTGTAGCTGTTAAAGCCATTACCGGTGCTTTACCAATTTCGGCAGAAATAGGTCTAATCCTGCGGTATTCAGGTCTAAAATCGTGCCCCCATTCCGAAATACAATGAGCCTCATCAACTGCATAAAAAGAAATGTTGATCTTCTTAAAAAAATCGATATTATCCTGCTTTGTAAGTGATTCGGGTGCTACATACAACAATTTAGTTTTCCCTTCCAGTATATCTTCTCTTACTTTTTGAATCGCAGCCTTTGATAACGACGAATTCAAAAAATGAGCAACACCATCATCGGTCCCAAAATTACGTATAGCATCAACCTGATTTTTCATTAATGCAATAAGAGGTGAAATAACGATTGCTGTACCCTCTACCAATAAAGCTGGCAACTGATAGCACAACGACTTACCTCCGCCAGTTGGCATTAACACGAAAGTGTCATTACCATTCATTATACTTTGAATTACTTTTTCCTGATCGCCTTTAAAACGGTCGAAGCCAAAATGCTGTTTTAACTGTTCGGCTAAATACTGACTATTTCCCATTATCAGATTTTTACTCTCTAAATTATTTAAAAAAAATCAATCCATCACATCAGATCGAAATACTAAGGTAATAATTATTCGTTTCCTGAGAAATTGATTTCAATTTTATTATTATTCTGTCACTTTAAAATAATATAAAAACACAACTACTTTCTTATCCACTTCATAGTTTTCAGATAAACAGAATACTATAATAACTCTTTATTGTCATATTGCAAAATTGGTGTTTGTGTGTATATTTGTCGGTTATAACTGAGGAGCATGGCAAAAAGGAAAAAAAATAAGTCAACTGAAGAAGAAATGACTTTTATTGAGCATTTAGAAGAACTCCGGTGGCATATTGTCAGGGCCGTAGCCAGTGCTTTTGTTTTCATGGTTATTGCTTTTATCAACCGTGATTTTATTTTCAACGAAGTTATTCTAAAACCGAAGACCCCCACTTTCCCAACAAACATGTTTTTTGCCAATTTAAACGAGTGGTTTAACAGCATATTAGGCACCAACTCCTCTGCATTAGCCATTAACAATACCCCTCTTGACATTGTGAACATCGACATGGCAGGCCAGTTTATTGCACACATTAAAGTTTCGCTGGTTGCCGGCATTATTGTTGCCAGCCCCTATATCATCTGGGAAATATGGCGTTTTATAAAACCTGCGCTTCACAATAATGAATCGCAATATGCCAGTGGCGGGGTTTTTTACACCTCAGTACTCTTTTTAGCTGGTATTTTGTTTGGATATTACCTTATAGCCCCCCTTTCCATTCACTTTCTGGGAAGTTACAACGTAAGTAACGAAGTACATAACACAATTAAATTAAATTCATACATAGGTACGTTAACATCGGTTACATTTGCATCGGGCATAATTTTTGAACTACCTGTTGCTGCATTATTCTTAAGCAAAGTAGGGCTACTAACGCCAACATTTATGCGTAAATACAGAAAACATGCCTACGTAATATTGTTAATTATGAGCGCCATTATAACGCCACCCGATGTGTTTAGCCAAATATTGGTTTGCGTACCATTAATTTCACTTTATGAAATAAGTATCCACATTTCACGTTACGAAATGCGTAAGCAACAACGAACACTTGACAACACCGAACTTTCAGACAATTAATAAACATATAAATGAAGCTAAAGGCCGAAAACATTGTAAAACGTTATCGTAAACGCACCGTTGTAAAGGGAGTCAGCATTGAACTTAACCAGGGAGAAATCGTTGGCCTTTTAGGGCCGAACGGAGCCGGAAAAACCACATCTTTTTATATGACTGTAGGGCTGGTGCAACCCAACAACGGCAGAATTTTTCTTGATAATGAAGATATAACTTCATTACCCGTTTACCGTCGTGCACAAAAAGGAATCGGGTACCTTGCACAGGAAGCATCGGTTTTCAGGCATCTTAGTGTTGAAGATAACATAAAAGCCGTACTCGAAATGACCAATTCACCCAAAGAAGAACAAAACGAGAAAACCGAATCACTAATTCAAGAGTTTGGCTTGCAAAAAGTTCGTAAAAGCAAAGGCATACAGCTTTCGGGAGGCGAACGACGCAGAACTGAGATCGCCAGGGCACTGGCGATCAACCCAAAGTTTATTTTACTTGATGAGCCTTTTGCTGGCGTTGACCCTATTGCCGTTGAAGACATCCAAAACATTGTTTACCACCTTAAAGATCGTAATATTGGCATATTGATAACCGACCATAATGTACACGAAACATTAGCTATCACTGACCGTTCATATCTAATGTTTGAAGGAGATATATTAAAAGCCGGCTCAGCCGAAGATCTTGCATCTGACGAAATGGTACGTAAAGTATATTTAGGGCAAAATTTTACACTACGAAAAAAACGGGCAAAATTCGAGCATTAACATTTTAATGAATTAATGTTGCAAATATTAAAAAAATAATTTTACATTTGCACCGCAATTCAGCGGGCGTGGCGGAATTGGTAGACGCGCTAGACTTAGGATCTAGTGTCTATGACGTGGGGGTTCGAGTCCCTTCGCCCGCACTAAAAGGCTAAACCGTTTGGAACCAAAATGGATCCGAACGGTTTTAAGCATATTATAGAATGTTGTTAACAACATCACGAAAATTAGTATTAATTTAAGTATCTAGTTAGATGAACATTACCAGGGAAAACATCGACGAATTAAACGGAATAATTCGCATTTCAATTGACAAAGCCGACTATGAGGCAAAAGTTGATGATGTGCTTAAGGACTATAAGAAAAAAGCCAATATGCCAGGCTTCAGACCAGGCAAAATACCCATGGGTCTTGTGAAAAAAATGTATGGTAAAGCAGCATTGATTGATGAGGTTAACAAAATCTTAACACAAGAACTGTCATCATACCTGGTGAAAGAAAAACTCAACATCCTTGGTGAACCTCTTCCAAACGAAGAGAAACAAAAGCAAATCGACTGGGATAAAGATACTAATTTCGAATTTGTATTTGACATCGGCCTTGCACCGGAACCCAAGATAAACCTTGACAAACGAAGCAAATACGTACAATATATCGTTGAAATAACCGACGACCTTATTGATGAACATATAAAGTCGTACACTAACCGCTTTGGCGAATCGAAAGATACTGAGATAATTGAGGCTGAAGGCACATTTCGCGGCGATCTTGTTCAGTTAGATGCTGACGGAAACGAAAAAGAAGACGGACACAAGGTTGAGAACGCACTTCTGTCGGTTGATGTAATTAAAGACGAGGACATCAAAAAAGAGCTTATAGGCAAAAAAGCCGGAGATGTTATTGTTTTTGACCTTAAAAAAGCATATCCAAACGATACTGAAATAGGCCACTTGCTAAACATTGAAAAAGAGGAAGCTGAAAAGGTTGAAGGTGATTTTAAAATTACCATAAACGAAATTCAAAAGTTTGTAGAAGCAGAAGTTAACGAAGACTTTTTCAAAAAAGTTTACGGTGAAGAAACCGAAATTAAAGATGAAAAAGCTTTCCGCGAGCAGGTTAAAAAAGAAATTGAAGAAGCTTACAAACCAGCTACCGACCATAAATTTGCACTTGATGCACGGGACATACTGTTAACGAAATCAAGCATGGAGTTTCCTGCAGCTTTTTTGAAAAGATGGCTGAAAACTGCCAATAAAGACTTAACAGAAGAGCAAATCGAAAGTGACTTTGAAGCATTTTTGGCCGACCTTAAATGGCAGATTATCAAAGACAGCATAGCCAAAGAAAACGACATAAAAGTTGACGAAAGCGAAGTTAACGACCTGGCCAAAGAAATTGCAGCAGCTCAGTTCCGCCAGTACGGAATGTTCAACGTTCCGGAAGAGCATCTCGATGGTTTTGCCCAACAAATGTTGACAAAAGAAGAAGATCGCAACCGTCTGTACAGCAAAAAAGTTGAAGACAAAGTGATGGATGTAGTCAAATCGAAAGTTAACGTTGAAGAAAAAGACGTTTCGAAAGAAGAATTTGACAAAATGCTTGAACAAAATTAGAAAACCTTAACACACTATATTTGAGCCGGGCATTTATGTCCGGCTTTTTATTTTATTTTTAATTAACCAAACGGGGTAGTCCTATAGCATTATATTGTGATGCTGTTATTTATTTTTTTCTACCTTTGTGACCAACATATAGATAGGTAGTTTGTTAATTTACACCAAGGTTAATCCAAAAGAATTTTAAGATATGGATCATAAAAAAGAATTTCAAAAATATGCAACCGGACACATGGGTATCAGCAGTTTATCGCTCGATAAATACATGTCGTCGGCTTATGGAAGTTACATTTCACCAACCATTATTGAAGAGCGACAACTGAACATCGCGACAATGGATGTTTTTTCACGGTTGATGATGGACCGCATCATCTTTTTGGGCGTACCTATTGATGATTATGTTGCTAACATCATTCAGGCTCAGTTATTATTTCTCGACTCAACAGACCCGGGTAAAGATATACAGATTTATTTCAACACGCCTGGGGGTTCGGTTCATGCCGGACTGGGAATTTATGACACCATGCAGTTTATAACCTCCGATGTATCTACTATTTGCACTGGAATGGCTGCTTCAATGGGAGCTGTATTATTAACTGCCGGAGCACCGGGCAAACGCTCAGCCCTCACCCACTCACGTGTAATGATTCATCAACCGATGGGTGGAGCACAAGGCCAGGCCAGTGATATTGAAATTACGGCCCGCGAAATAATAAAGTTGAAAAAAGAACTATACGAAATCATTTCAAAGCATTCTGGCAAACCAATCAAAACAGTTGAGAAAGACTCAGACCGTGATTATTGGATGACTGCCGAGGAAGCAAAAAATTATGGAATGATCGATCAGGTGTTGACTCGTAATAAAAAATAATCAAAGGAAGGAACTAAATGGATAAATGTTCATTTTGCGGGAGAAAGAAAAATGAAGTTGAATTGCTGATTGCTGGTATGGACGGGCACATTTGTGACCGCTGTATTGAGCAGGCCCACAACATTGTTGAAGAAGAACTAAAAAGCAAAGGTAACACATTCGACCTCAAATTGGTTGACCTGATGAAACCTGCACAAATAAAAGAATTTCTCGACAAATATGTAATCGGACAGGATCATGCAAAGAAAATTTTGTCGGTAGCTGTTTACAATCATTATAAACGACTGAAACAAGTTATTGATGATGATGAAACCGAAATTGAGAAATCAAATATCATAATGGTTGGCCCTACCGGTACAGGTAAAACCCTACTGGCCCGCACCATAGCACGAATGCTGCATGTACCCTTCACCATTGTCGATGCAACAGTTTTGACCGAAGCCGGTTATGTTGGTGAAGATATTGAAAGCCTGTTAACCCGCCTGCTACAAGCTGCCGATTACAATATTGAAGCAGCTGAAAAAGGTATCGTGTTTATTGATGAAATTGATAAAATTGCCCGTAAAGGCGACAACCCTTCAATTACCCGCGATGTTTCAGGCGAAGGTGTACAGCAGGGATTGCTGAAGCTACTTGAAGGTTCGGTTGTTAACGTTCCGCCACAAGGGGGCCGTAAACATCCTGAACAGAAGATGATTCCTGTAAACACCAAAAACATTTTGTTTATGTGTGGTGGCGCTTTTGATGGTATCGAACGCAAAATTTCACAACGCATGAACGCCCAAGTGGTTGGGTTTAATGCTGTAGAGCACGCATCATCAATCGACCGGGAAAACCTGATGCAATATATCGCGCCAATGGATTTGAAATCGTTTGGCCTGATACCCGAGATTATCGGACGACTACCCGTACTCACTTATCTCGACCCACTTGAGCCTGCAACGTTGAAAAGGATTCTCACAGAACCTAAGAACGCGATTGTTAAGCAATATAATAAGCTTTTCAAAATTGATGGCATAGAGCTTAAGTTTACAGATGAAGCACTTGACTATATTGTAAATATTGCAGTTGAATACAAACTTGGAGCCCGCGGTTTACGATCGATTTGTGAAACGATTATGACAGATGCAATGTTCGAGTTACCATCAAACGGCAAGAAAACGTTCGAAGTAAACCGGAAATACACAAGTGAGAAAATTGAAAAAGCAGGCATGGCATTGCTTAAAGCCAGTTAAAACAAAAATTTCGTATTATAGATTATAAAGCCGGATCAACTGATTTCCGGCTTTTTTTATTGTGAAAATTAATCACAAAAAAAAGAGGCCACCCTAAGAAAACATAAGTGGCCTCCATAAAACAAAACATGAGGAAAACAAAAATCGTAATGCCCTAAAAATACCGTGGCGAAAGTATGCGGTGCCTGCTGAACGAAAAATCATAGCTCAGAAATATTTCATGCGAACCACTGTTGTAATTTTTTAACCTCGAATTATTTAAATCATATGAATACCCTATTTGGATTTTATGATTTACCTGCATCCTCAAATGCGCAGTAATGGCATCGCCAAGTCGATATCCAAACCCAATCCATACTTTATCGTAAATAATAACGGTAGCTTCTGTCTCAACCGATGCCGGGGTACCATTAACAACCCGCCCCATTGCACTAAGCCTGAGCTTCCAAACTGGATCATCAATCGTGATGAGCGTGCCTGTTGTGACAAAATAGTGCCGTTCTTCTTTGCCCAGAATTAACAGGGTATTGTTTTTATCTTTTATATCATTACGTATCAGTTTGGGAATAGATAGGCCGGCGTAAAAGTTAGGGGTGAAATAATAAACTCCTACCCCAAAGTTTAGTAAAAATGCTTTGGTTTGCGGATTCATCTCAAGATGAGGGTCGTACTCCTGACGTCTTAAATTCAATAGATTAATATCAAAATAGTTGAAGCCGGCTTTTAAACCCAAAGCAAGGTTTCGTTTTTCTGAAAAACGGAAAAATCGGGAATAATCGACATACAATCCTGTTTGGTGCATAGGGCCAATTTGATCATCTAGAAAAGTGGCCCCCAAACCCACATCATACTTATTTAATGGCGAACTAAATGACAGGGTTGTAGTAGTGGGGCTCCAATCAATGCCCAGCCATTGTTTTCTGAAGAGCCCCTTTACGTTCATGATACCTCTACTACCTGTATACGCCGGATTTATCAATCCCGGATTGTTCATATATTGTGTAAACAAGGGGTCTTGCTGGGCAATCACTCCTAATGTTGAAATCATAAACATTAAAACGAGGCAATATTTTAATATCTGCTTCTTCATCGCTCGAGATACACCCCTCCTTGTTTAATACGATTGTTTGCATATTTTAACACGTAGTAATATACTCCAACCGGCAATGGCTTATCGCCCAGCTTATATTTCACATTCGAACTACCTTCCCAATCATTCTTATAGTTATTGGTTTCATACACTTTGTTGCCCCAACGATTAAAAATTACCAAATTGTTTTCGGGATAATGCTCTAAATTATCGATAACAAATTTTTCATTGTATCCGTCATTATTTGGTGTGAATACTTCAGGAGGCAATACTAAATCTTCAACGCTAATAACCACTTTAGCGGTATCACAAATACCATAATGGTCGCAAACAACATAGTAAAGCGAATCTTTTCCCATAAAATCAAAATCGGGAGAATAATTTACGTCATAATCACGACTATTGATGTAAGTATAACCATGATCTGTGTCAACATCGATGTGTAAAGTAGCAGCTACCATTGTACTCGAGTCGTTTTCAAGCACTGATATCCAAATTGGAATATCAATGCCGGTATGTGCATAATCATCAACTGCCGCCGATTGCCATACTTCGAGATAATCGGGTATGCCATTCTGATCAAGATCACCAGGTTCATCAATAGTCAAAATACCGTCGCCGTCGTCATCAGGATCAAGGAAGTTTGGAATACCATCCATATCAGTGTCTGTATCACATAAATTATCGCTTCCTACAATATTCTCATCAATATCGGGGACTCCGTCATTATCTGAATCGCTATTGGGATTAACCTTAACATTTACATACACCGTGGCAATATTCGACTGCTCCTGCTGTTTATTCATCATGTAATACGTAAATGAATCGGTACTAAAAAAGCAGATACCGGGTTTGTACTCCACTTCTCCGCTCTCAGGGTTAACATAAATAGAACCATTTTCAGTAGATGATATTATTTGAACCGATGTAGAATCAATTATTCCATTGGTGTCATAATCATTAGCAAGTAAATTGATAGCTGTTGTTTCGTTATGCCAAACATCAACGCTATCGGCGCTTGCAACCAGTCTTTTTATAGTACAATCAGGTTTTTTCAACCGCACAGTTATATTTTCAGACTTAGTTATTTCCTCGAGATGAGCAGTAAAATCAATAGTTGAATATGCTTCACCAACTTCATCCGACGATTTTGTTTCGTATGGCCATGACATAGTGCCTGTTAACGATGCTCTTTCACTGATTGAAATCAGCGTTCCCCCAACATCAAATAATTCTAATGACAGTGAATCAACCTCGAATCCATTAGCCACCGCTTTCCATTGTATCCTGGCATTTTCACTTTCACAATAGGCAGATGCCGTAAAAGTAACCGGAGGTTTAACTGTAAAAGGCCAGGCCTTTTTATTCAAACAACCATCGGTGCCCGTCATGGTAAACAACAAATAATAGTCACCCCTGTCAAGCCATTTTACTTGTACTTCATTTCTTTTATCGTTGATACTTTGACTAAGTTCAACCTGTTGGTCATTGGCATGGATTTTAAGTTCGGTATCGGTAAATACTTCCCATTTAACATCGGTTATATCAGAACGATATGCAACACGATAATTTTTCACAGCCCCTTGTATCACAATATGACGCCCCTGGCCCGATACATTAAGTACAGGCCAGAGCGTCAACATTGAAAACAGAAAAACTTTAAATGAAAAAATTAATTGTTTGCACATACCTCATGCCTTACTCCACAAAATACTGTGAACTAAAATTGAATTAAAAACAAAACCATCCGTATATTAACGGATAGTTTTGCCATATAGAAAACAAATACTGTTTTTAAATTTCTTCAAGCTCCATAATTACCGGCATAACGGTTATGTGGTGCTGAACATTATCGTTTTCATGATTGCTGTCACTCAGCATTGTGTTTTCTTCCTGCTGATTTTTCACCTTCATGGAAACAATTTGCTCAGTGCCTTCGAAATTACGAACGGCAACAGTAACAATCACCTCGTCATCGGTGGCCAGTACAGTATAAATATTCGATTCGTCAGCATCGATTACACCGGCATTAACAGCAACAATGCTCACAACAGCAACATCTACATTCCAGTCGGGCTCAACAAGCGCTATGGGCTCAAACGACCATGCACGGTTACCACCTTCACGCCTAACTTTAAACTTTACCGTACTGGTACCGGCACTGTACTCATCGGCCATCGGGTTAAACCCGTCGGCTTTAGAAATGGCCGGACAGCTTTCGGTATTATCAACCGGGATGTTTTCGCTCAATAAGTCGAAACGGTTGGGTTGTGGTAATATTTTAAGTCCACGGCGTGTTGCACAACCCCCGGGGTTACTCAATTCAATCCACAGATAATAAATGTACTGCGAGGCCCCGTTATTCCATAAAACCGGTAAAGAAGCTGTACTTTCACCTTCGGGAACAACACCTTCGTGCGAGTCCAGAAAATCAAATTCAAAAACAGCCCCATCATCAAGTACTTCACTCCCATTTTCGTGTGCCGACACATAAAAAAGAAAGTTTGTACCCGAAGTTAATCCGTTTACCACATAATTATGGGTTGCCCCCTCGTAAGGATGTATAGGAGTACTTTGTGCTTTTACAACAAAAACGAGCGCACAAAATACTCCTGTTAATAGAATCTGCTTTTTTATAAGACTCTTCATTTTTAAAATGATTAATAGCTTCCGCCGAATGTACCAACAGTTGGAAGAGGATCTAATGTTACAGAAGCACTATTTGATTCACTTCCTACACCTATACTATCATCATCGGTATAAACACCGCCTGCATCTTGTCCTGAAGAACCTATATCAAAACCAACAGCCTGCTGGGTTGTTGAATTTGTTACAGTAGCCCTTACATAAAGTATGTCGCCTGTTGTAACGGTCTGTGTTGAATTCATTGGTGTCCAGCCGGAAGCATCTGTAGCAACTTCCCACGTTGAAGCACCTGAAACATTTGGAGTTATATTCCATCCGGAAGTTGTACCAGGATCACTATAGCGGTTAACCCTGAAATACACATAAGTATTACCATCAGTAGTAGCCTCATCTATACCAGAATCAGAAACCCAATCTTCACCTACAAAAGAAGGACAAATTCCTGAAACATTCACCTGATAAACACCCCCGGTAATGTCTCCAGCTGTTGTGTTTTCATCACCAGTTGAATTCATCGCAATAACTGTGAAGTCAACAGAGTATGAAGTTGGAGCATCTATTGGATTTACAGGTAATGCCCTAAAGGTTGAACATCCATCAGAGTCGATAATCTCAATCCATACATAGTAATTTTGACCTGATGCACCTAATGTCCATTGAACAGTAAGAGATGCACTTTGTCCTGAGACTGTACCTGTATTACCAAGTGAAGGACTGGAAGTGACAGTGTAATTACCAGCATTAGTGACATAGTCACAAACACCATCTGCATCAAGTTCAATACCCCAAATATAAGTGTCATCATCGGTTAAATTACCAATTACATAATTAAAAGTTCCACCTTCTGCCGGAGTTACAGGCGATGAACTTTGTGCAAAAACGTTGCCTGCTAAAGCAACAAATAAAAACATAAGTGTGATTGTAAATAAATTTTTCATAGATAATAATTTAAGAGTTAAACTTCTAAAAATTGTTTAGTATTTATATTTAATTGTTTAGTATTTAATAAATTCTCCTACCACCGGCATGCGAAAAAGCTGCATAGTTGCTTCATGATTATGGTTACCCATTGGCGATTCTAAGCATCCGGCCACATCAACATTACTGATACTCAATGTAGCGGAAACCACCTCCTGTGTTTGGTTTTCGATATAAAATATTAGCGGAAAAACCGTGGTATTTGTATCGTTAATATCAATATGTCCTGCTGACTGTGATGTGCCAACCAACAGTGATGGATTGGAAATATCCAACTGATAATCAAAACTCCAGATAAAATCACCTTCCGTATTTCTTTTAACAAAAAATGTAATAACAGAATTGCCCATTTGGTAGTTATTGTCAAGCCCGCTAAAACCAAGCTCTGAATCGGTATCGGGGCACTTTACTTCCGAAACCGGATTAACAACTACATCGGGATCAACACGATAAAGGGTTGCAGCTGCCGAATGGGCTTCGAAACAATCATTTTCTGATAATGCGGTACACTTATATTGATTGCCGTTTACAAGCGCCGCCCCTGTTACCTCCAGATTTTTTGTTTCAGTTCCCTGATAATTTTCATCATCTGTTATATCGTTCCAGGTAGTACCTCCATCAATACTTTCATGCCATTGAAGTGTAATGTTTTCACTTTCGGTTTCAACCGTAAATTGGACACTATTGTCGTTAACACACAGATATTGATTTTCAAGTGCTGTTAATACTGGCAATGAATCTGAAAAATGCACAACTTGTGCCGGGTTGCTTAGCACAGCTCCACAAATATCGCCCGACACTTCACAGGCAAACTGATAGCTGGCTATATTTTCAGAATTCGATATCTGTAAAATTTGGCTTGTTGTTCCGTTGTATAGTTCTGAATCTGTTAGTGGGGTCCATTCCTGCTCATTGCTTACTTTGCTCATCCATTGGAATTGATTGTTTGAATCGTAATTCGATACAACAGTAAACGAAGCCGGGCTGCCCGGACAAACCGTTGTGTCAACTGGGTGAGTTATTATCTCAGGTGGCATTTCTTCTGAAATAATGATGCTTACAATATTTGAAGCATAACTGCAATCCATTATTGGATTATCGGGAAATGAAAAATATACTTTCCGACGATATTCAATGCTGATGCTTGCTGTGTCAGGATCATATCCGGGAGTATCAGCCCCGTTTATAGTTGTATAATATTCATCACCCTGAAATTTATACTGCCACTGGTAAGTAATTGCCGGATATCCATCCATATATGCCTGAGACAAGCTAACCAATGGCTGCACGGTCATGCCCTGACAAACAACCTGATCGTAGCCAATTTCGCCGGCATCAATTTCTGACAAAATAATATCGCCACATTCATAAAGCGTCAAATCAGGCGAATATTCAGGTTCAGGAAATTCGGTGTAATAAACAGCATTACCAATGGTTGCAGAATTAACATCGAAATGCCCCGGATTATTGACATTTGAAGCATCGTAGAAATTTATTGTATCACCTGGCAACCCAAATTCTGCATTTCCATTACGATTTAAAGAATACCCAACGACATAAAATTTACCACTGCCTGTAACAATTCCATTTTCATTGATTAGATCAAAGGTGCGAACAGTTCCTTTTTCACCATTCGTAAATGTTTGTTTATTAGACCAGGTCCCATCCGGGAAATAAATAAGACCATAATTATAAATATTAGTATTGTTTTGGAAACTGGAACCTTCGGTAAAGGAGAAAAAAGAACAATAATTGTATACCACTCCACCAGAATTAAAATGAAGTTTTTGGTCTAATATTTCAATCTTACCATAATTTGTAACATTGTAACTAGCAATATAATTGCCTATCGACATCCATCCTTGATTTTCAATATTACCAGATCCATGCATTATATCGTTTATGCTTAGCTGACCGTTATTTGTCAAATCAAAACTTCCTGAAACAGATGAATAAACGCTCATTTCATCATTGTTAATAACACAAGCTTCATTTCCTGCAAAATTCTTATTAACAGTAAAAGTTCCATCATTATATAAAATATTGTCTCCTATGTTTAGACTTTTATTTGCTGTTATGGTTCCATTATCAAAATTGAAAATATTATGACTTTGACTACTTGTAATTATAATTATACCTCCATAATTTTCAATCGGGTAACCTTGAGAAGAAATTGATAAAGTAGAACTTGTATTGTAATTCCTCATGATTCCTTCTGCATTATTAAAACTCGAGGGATTAAAAACACCACCCTCGGCTATACATACTACCGCATCTGGAGCAACACTGTTAATTGACCCCACAAAAGAAACTCCATCAGGTATAAGCATTAACTGACCAGCAGCAATGGAAACATTGTTTTCATTAGATGCGATGTTACTTCCAACTTCACGAATATTTCCGGCAAATGAATTGATGGTTTGTTGATAGGATGTATAATAATCATTAGGATCAACATCACATTGCGCATGACTTTTCAATCCCAATGAAAACATCAAAACGAATAAAACTGAAGTAAAAAAAAGTGGTAAACAGAAATTTACTTTGTTTGCTATGTTTGCAAAACAATTCATTATCCCAAAAAAGTATTTATTTCCCTCATTTTGTTTAACTTATTGCTAAACTCCCAGAAAGTAAATTTAAATTTTTGAGTCTGTGAATTTTTTTTGACCAACCCTGTTATTACATTGATGAAAGCCTGCTTGCTTTTGATATTAATAAACATACATTAAAAGACTTATTTGTCTTAATATTAAGAAATCATTAAGCGCACAAAAAAATATTTTTGGTTTGCATTTGTTCTCTAAAATTCATTATGTTTGTCCTACCAAAACAATAGTAATGAGTAAACGCATCAAAAATATTACTTCACTATATTTCATCGCCACAATGGGCATGATGATGCGAATGCTTATGCGCATGAGCAAATAGGTTTATTGTGTTATTTGTGTACATGCGCTCCTCAATTTTTTCAGCACACATTCTTATTCTTATTAAATAAAGTTGTCAACCTTTTCAGCATTTTCTTGTTTGCTGTTTTATTGTTGAACACTATGCTGAACCTTATTAATTAATCTTGTCTAATAGCAATCAAATAAAATAAAACGTTATGTC
>JAQIDF010000060.1 GCA_027858145.1 Prolixibacteraceae bacterium
TGAGCAAGGAGCAATTGTCGCCAAAAAACTGGCTGATTATTTACGGCGCCATCCTGAAATGGAAAAACGTTGTTCCAAAGAAGGGGGTGTCAGTTATTTTACAACTGAAAATCCTGACATTTTCAATGAAAAAGCATCATTATTTATTGACGATTTCGTGTCTTCCAAAAATATTCATTATTTATAACCAATAGATCGTCAGATTTTAGATATAAGACAATAGAGTTGGTCCATAATGCACTAGATGTCAATTACTTAACCAAAATATAGAATTGCTCATTGTCAATGTTTTAAAAAACTTTAACGAACTATTGTATAGCCATTTTCTATTTTAATTCAGGATGTTTTTGAAAATACTTTGCCAATCCTTTTATCGGTTCCTTTTCGATATTGCTTACAATTAATCCAAAGCTGTGTGCCATTTCTTTTAAAATATCGGCATGGCTGTATGCAATAGAACCACAAAATAATAGTTCATACTTGTCTGCATCGGGGTACAGTGTTATATTTTTGATGAAGAACTTTTTAAACTGTTGTGCTACAGTATTTCTACAATATTGATCTGCAACGTTTTCCTCGGTGAAAGGAGCAAAACCAGCCAGGAAACGGTTAGGCATAGGACTTTGATAAACCCTTTCCAATACTTGTTTGGCTGAAATGTTAAATGAATTTCCAAATTTTTTCGAAATGTGTTCAGGCATTTGCATAGTAAGATAATCAGTTACCAGTTGCTTTCCAATTGATACACCGCCACCATCGTCGCCAAGTACATAACCCAGCGATGGCCTCTGATGGATTATTTGTGAACCATCCCATATACACGAATTTGAACCTGTACCCAGTAAGCCTATCATTCCTTTTTTATCTCCGGCCAGTGCCATACAGGCCGCTTTTAAATCGGTATCAACATTGATGCTTTTGCAGTTAAAAATATGGCTTAGGGCTAATTCTATCTTTTCAATGTTATTAACAGAAGAACACCCGGCTCCAAAGTAATATATGGCATCCAGCTTGTATTGTTGGTTGACGACAGATACCGGGCGCATAATAGTTTCTATTTCGGATATTGATAGAATATACGGGTTGATGCCTGGTGTGTTGTGTAGGTCTTCGGTGTTGTTTTGGTCAACAATGCACCACTGTGTTTTTGTCGATCCGCTTTCGGCAATTAGTATCATATATTTCGATTTTAAGCTAATATATTTAATTGTATCTATTATTTTTGCATTTTGTAACAGGAATATGAAAATTTCTTCAAAATTGTTGAATAAGACGGACTTTACCAAAGCCGAAATTGTTGAATTACTGAATGCTGATGGCGACAGTTGCTCAAAGCTGTTTGCTGTGGCCGACGAAATAAAACGTGAGTATATTGGTTCAAAAGTGTATTTCAGAGGGCTCATTGAGTTTTCCAATATTTGCTCAAAAGATTGCTTTTATTGCGGTATTCGCAAGTCCAATACAAATGTACACCGTTACAATTTATCCGATAATGAAATTTTGGATGCAGCCCGCTTTGCTTACGAGAATAATTATGGATCGTTGGTACTCCAGTCGGGGGAGATCGGGAATGATCAATTTGCGGGGCGCATCGAGAACTTGCTCAAAAAGATAAAAGCACTGAGCGATGATAAGCTGGGGATAACCCTTTCGGTTGGAGAGCAACCCCGTGATGTTTACAAACGTTGGTTCGATGCAGGTGCACACCGGTATTTGTTGCGTATCGAAACATCAATCCGGCAACTTTACAGACGTTTGCATCCTGACGGTCATAGTTTCGAAAATCGTTTGAAATGCCTGAAAACTTTGCAGGATATAGGTTACCAAACCGGGACGGGCGTTATGATTGGACTGCCACATCAAACTGTTGAAGATTTGGCCGACGATTTATTGTTTATGCAAAGTTTCAATATTGACATGGCGGGAATGGGACCGTATTTAGAACACGAAGAAACCCCGCTTTACGCTCACAACGATGTTTTGTGGCCCATTGAAAAGCGGTTTTCGATGGCACTGAAAATGATTGCCGTTTTACGCATTATGATGAAAGACATTAACATTGCTTCTGCAACAGCGCTTCAGGCCATAGATCCTTTGGGACGGGAGAAGGGCGTAAAGGTCGGCGCCAATGTAATTATGCCCAATATTACCCCCGGTATGTACCGAAACGATTACTCCCTTTATCAGAACAAACCATGCACCGATGAAGAGCCTGCACAATGTCGTGGTTGCCTCGATGCACGACTTGCCTTGGCCGATAGCGATATTGGTTATGGCGAGTGGGGCGATTCGAAGCACTATTTTCGTAGGATGAAAAAATAAATTCAGGTTTAATGTGTGCTTATTTTATACCTCAAGCTTTCGTCCCGAGTGCCGAATCATCTGCGATATCATCTCGTTGAATTCATCTGCCCTTAATAGTTCTTCAAGTGTTAAAATCATACGGTATTTCCATTGGTTTCTCTCGTCGCTGGGAACGTTTATCCTTTCTTTGTCGGTCTGATCCCAACGCAAAGTGCCGTCCATTGCTACTAAATCCTGAATAGGGAAAATAGTCCACATCGCGGGCGAATGCATGTGTTGATTAATGATTTCCTTACAGATCCATGGCTCAGCGAAATATGGTGCCTGCCCGTTGTGCCCAAGCATGGTGTGGTAAAAACGTTGCGTTCGTTCATGGTTTTCTTCCCACCACCCGCGAATGGTAGACATGTCGTGGGTTGATGTGGTGCAAACACTCATGTAAGGTGCATCGGCCGGGTGTGCGAATTCTATGTTGGGGTTTTTAGGCATGCGTTGTATTTCCAGACTTAAAATATTTAGTTCATTCATCACGTAAGGAACAGTTTCAGGTATCATGCCCAAATCTTCACCGCATACCATCATGTTTCCTGCGTTAATGATGAAGGGGAGTTTAGACATTGCTTCTTTTTCCCAAAATTCTTCGTGACGTTTGTAATAGAAATCGATATACAGGTTATCTATTTTGTTTTTGGTTTCTGCATCAAGTTCACTGTAGGAATGGGTATATTGAAGCGTAATTCTGGGGTGGTAGGCCAGATGATCGGTGTAAGGGTCGCGAATAAATAGTACTTCATCCAATAACGAGATAAGGCCATCGCGAATGATGACATTCTTTTCCGAAAGCTTTTGTCCCGATTCCATTTCAGGTGTAAAATGATTGTATATGCCGAGTTGTGTTTTAAAACCATCTTTCAATTCAAAAACATTGTATTCCGGTTCGTCCAGGTATAACATGCGCACTTCATCGGTGTATTCTCCAAAAATTTCGTGTAGAAAGTGTCCCCGGATGTAAGGTTTTGTAAAACGTTGTTCGTCGAACCATATACCGTAATCAGATATTTCATCGGGCAAAAGGGAAATTGCAGGCTTGAAATAGCCTAATAGTCCGTGTAGCGTGTCTTTGGGTATTTCCCATATCCTGAAAAAGCCAAGAATATGGTCAATACGGTAAGCGTCAAAGTATTTGGACATCATGTTAAGCCTTTTCCGCCACCATGTAAAGTTGTCTTTAGCCATTTCGTGCCAGTTATAGGTAGGAAAGCCCCAGTTCTGTCCTAAAACAGCAAAATCATCAGGTGGAGCGCCGGCTTGTTTGTTCAGGTTAAACAATTGAGGTTGTGCCCATGCTTCAATACTGTTCGGACTTATTCCAATTGGTATATCACCTTTTAGGGCAACTCCGTGTTCGTGAGCATATTTTACAACTTCTTTTAATTGCTTGTCGAGGCTGTATTGTATGAAGTAATGCACCGCAATGTGTTCATGATGACTGGCTTTGGGATTGGTGAGCATGCTAATATTTTCAGGCGAATAATCGCTCCACTTTCCCCATTCTTTGAAATTACAGGTTTTGTAACGGTCGCGCAGAAAGCAAAAAGCGGCATAGGGCTCCAGCCATTCCCGGTTTTCTTCAAAAAATGTTTTGTACGCCTTGGTACGTTTTACTTTTTTCCAATCCTGGTCGAATATCAATTTGAAATATTGCGACTTGAATTTAGTGACTTCTACGTAATCGACATACGGTTTTGAGTTGAGCAC
The DNA here is from genome assembly GCA_027858145.1 of Prolixibacteraceae bacterium. GTDB lineage: Bacteria > Bacteroidota > Bacteroidia > Bacteroidales > Prolixibacteraceae > Roseimarinus. The sequence goes on from JAQIDF010000060.1 coordinate 4,063, forward strand.
ATCTTTGGCCAGGTCGAATTCATCTTGTAGCTTTTCATCGTTTAAAATCCCCAGTGTTTCGAGGTTTAAATAGATGGGGTGTAGTGCCAGTACCGAAATTGATTTGTATGGGTATGAATCGAGCCATGAGTGGGTGGCCACAGTCTCATTAACCGGAAGTACCTGTATCATTTTTTGTCCGGTTAGCACACACCAGTCAACCATTTTTTTTAAGTCGTTGAATTCGCCTACGCCAAAACTTTCTTCGGTACGAAGTGAGAAAACAGGCACAGCCACACCGGCTCCCTTCCAGTATGGGTTTGAGTATCTGAAATGTTCATCGTTTTGTACATGCAGTATGCTTATGTTTCCTGAGTTTATATCGGAAATGTTACGTGCATCTCCATTTTCCCATTCCTTAATTGTTTTCGTTCTTTTATCAAGTAAAACATATTTATAATGAACTGGAAAATTAATGTTGCTGATATCAATTCTGATTTTGCATAGTGGAAATTCAGCATGGTTCATTATTAGTGGTTTTTTCCAGTTTCCCAGTTGTTTTGTGTTTCCAATAATGCCTAAAAGCATACTCTGAGGCACCCTTGGGGCACGCATTTGAAAAAGGATAAATTTCTCGGGTGTGGCTTTATCTTCTTTTCTCTCCGGTAGTGTATGTTTCATAAAAACATCTGTAAATGCTTTAGAATAAAAAACATAATGGCTATCTGAATGTGAGCGCCAAAAGTCTCTGATATTTGCAACGGGCGCCTTAAAAAAGTTGAAAAGCCGGTTGTTGCCACCTTCCCAGATTATAGTGTTATTTCTCTTAAGAAAATATTTGTATTCAAAAGTTATGACTTGTTTAATATTTATCGATGTTTCCCACTCACCATTTCCATTATATTCCATTAGTAAGGCTGAATTTTTATCCCATTCCCCAAATGATTTATTTGAACCGGAAATCCACAAGGTTTCACCCCACTTCGTATGGTAGTTTATTTTGAAAGTCGTTTCCATGGTACAATGTGTTTAGTATTTATACTTGTATAAGTTCGGATATAAAATTCAGAAATAAAACTTAAAAGAATAAAAAAGCGTTAAACGCTCAATTTTGGAGATGAATTTCAATATCCGGAGTTGTTGTGAATATAATATTTTACTAAAAGGGGAAAATAGAAAAAAGAGAACCGAAAATCGATTCTCTTTTTTCTATTAGAATCGAGCATCTAATATCTGTGCTATGAAAGCTGCAAATCGCTCAAATTTTTATATTTTCCATCCTCTTTTGCCAGCAATTCATAATGACTGCCTGTTTCGACAATTTCACCGTGCTCCAGTACCACAATTTGGTCGGCATTTCTGATGGTTGACAAACGGTGCGCAATGACAATGGAAGTGCGGCCTTTCATTAGTTCGTTCAATGCATCCTGAACCAGTTTTTCGGAGGCCGAATCAAGTGATGAAGTTGCCTCATCAAGAATCAGGATCCGGGGGTTTTTCAGGATTGCCCGGGCTATAGCAATACGTTGCCGTTGACCACCGGAAAGCTGTGTGCCCCTTTCACCAACCACCGTGTCTAATCCTTCGGTAAAGCGATCAATGAATTCCATGGCATTGGCCTTTTGAGCAGCAATAATAATTTGGTCGTTAGTGGCCCCGGGTTTCCCATAGCTAATGTTTTCCCGGATAGTACCGCCAAAAAGAAAGATGTCCTGAGGTACCAGGGCAATTTGCTTTCTTAATACAGAAATTGGGAAATCCCTAATGTCAGTATCATCGTAAAAAAGTTGTTGTTTTTCAGGGTAGTGCAACATTAACAAAAGTGATGCTATGGTGCTTTTTCCGGCCCCGCTGGTTCCCGCCAATGCCACCATCGTATTGGGCTGAATATTCAATTTAATATTTTTTAGAACATCAATATTGGGTCTTTTGGGATAGGCAAATTTCAGGTTTTTAAAACTAATGGCACCACGCAAACGGTATTTTTCGGGAATATTTTTCGGGGTTTGAATATTTTCCTCGTTTTCGTCAAATAATTCAAATAAATCTTCTGTAGCACCAATAAATTTCTGAATATTGGCAAAGACACCTGCTAGTCCGCCTATATTTCCTCCAACAAATACTGAATAAATAACAAAGGAAAAGAGATCGCCGGCATCCAGATCTCCTGCAAGCATTAATCTGGATCCCTGCCAAACTACTGCTGAAATTGCCCCAAAAAGTCCAAGTATGATGAAGGCAGAAAAAGCTCCCCGGTATTTGCCGCTTTTCATGCCCAGGGCTGCAATGCTTTCTGTTAACTTTTTGTAGCGCGATATTTCAATTTTTTCGTTGGTGTATGCTTTTACACTTTGGATGCCCTGCAATGTTTCTTCAATAACAGTATTCGAGTCGGCTACTTTTTTCTGTACATCTTTTGAGAGTCTGCGAATATAACGCCCAAAAAAGCGCGCCATAACCATCGTAGGAGGCAGAATAACTAACATGAAAAGGGTTAGTTTAACCGATGTGATAGCCAAAAGAACAGTACCACCAATGATAATAATAATCTGGCGAATAAACTCCGCCAGTGTGGTGGTCATGGTTTCCTGCAGCAGAGTGACATCAGACGAAATACGACTGTTAAGTTCTCCAACCCGTTTGCTTTCAAAAAATTTTATGGGTAGTTTAATAAGATGATTGTAGGTTGCTCTTCGCAATCCTGCTAATGATTTTTCAGTAACATTTACAAACAAAACAACCCGGAAATAAGAGAAAATGGATTGTAAAATCAGAACAACTCCAAGTATTAGTGCGGTTTGATTAATGTTTTGTCCCAGGGTTCCCGACTCATCCGTCTTAATTAAATCGCCCAACAACTTGGGAAAAGCAAGATTTGAGAGACTGGAACCTAATAAAAAGAATAACCCTATGGCATACTCCTTTCGATAAGGTTTTATGTACTTATACAGTTTAAATGCAGTAGACAATCCTTTTCGGGTGATTTTCTTTTTTGGTGGCTCTTCTGTCATACCGATGCTTTTGCTTCCAATTCTTTTGGTTTGTAAAATGTTTGATGTGTTTCCCAAATCAATTCTTTTAAGGGAATATTTTCAGGACATTTACTTAAATCTATTTTCGCCATATTTTCTTTTGTGGGAAAGGATCCCGGGAACCAATGACCTTTGTCCTGAAACATATTGTAGCGATACAAGCAAAAATCTTTCATGTCATAACATTTCCAAAGTTTTCTGAAACGCAGTATTTCCGGAATGTTCAGACCCGAGGGGTCGTTTTCCATGCAATAACCGTCAAATTCGGAATAGGGATCCAGCAAAGTCTGCTCGTCTAGTTTGCTCTTTATTTTGGCATCTTCAGGTGAAAGCAGGGCAGGAGCAGGAAAAATTCCATCAAGCAGTTCAAAACGAGATGTTTTTGGAAATCCAAAAGTAAGAGTATGGATAGCAGGGGTGCTCAAACAAAAACGGGCATTCCATTGAATGGGATGCAATGGAGCCATTAAATCGAACAGCTTTTGCGGAGGGTTAAACAACTGTCCACCTTTGTCGTTAGGAGAAATGATGAATACTCCCATATCTTTTGATTCGGCAAAATTGATTGCCCCCTTATTTCGTTGGAAGAAGTAATAATAGTGCAGATTCACAAAGTCGAACATGTCTGTTTCGATAGTCCTGATAATCACGTTCATCGGAGCGTGGGTGCTGAATCCAACATGACCGATAATTCCTTCATCTTTCATTTTCAGGAGTTCTTCAACCGGTCCGCCTTTGGCGCACGCCAATTCAAAAAGTTCCTGATTGTTGATGCCGTGCCACGCGTAAAAATCGAGATAATCAGTTTTAAGTGCCTTAAGTTGCTCTTCAACCAGTTGGCGCATGTCTTGTGCTGTGTCTGCGATCCCTTTGGTCATTAAGTAATAGGAGTCTCTGGGTACTTTCAGAATATCATTTAGTACCATGCCAAAAACGGTTTCGCTTTTTTTGTATCCATAAGCTGTTTCAATCATGTTTATTCCATGATCGAAGGCTTGTTGAACAGCATATTTGCAATCTTCCAGCGTTTCTATAGGAATTTCGTTTCGGGGATCTTTCCAGGCATTCCGGAAACGCATTCCTCCAAGGGTTATAACGCTAACTTTCTTTTCTGTTTTGCCAAAACGGCGATACTCCATTTTATGATTGATTGGTCTTATATTGCTAAAATCCATAGTTTGCAAAAGTATCAAAATTCGCTAAATAAACAGATGGACGGAGAGATGGTTCAGTGGAGATGATCCATTTTCCTATGGTTGAAACCATAAGCTGCAATATTCAATTATGCCTAATGGCATTGGACTGATATGTATAAATGATCCCATTCAAGAGGCTGAAGTAATTTTTAAAGCAACAAATGACAGAATATCAAAGGATTGTAAGGGAAATAAAAAAGGACAAACCAATAATAAAATTGATTTGTCCTTAATCGTAGCGGGAGCAGGACTTGCACGTCCGCCAGCTGGCGGATATGAGCCCTCCGTCTTATTTTTTGATGATTTGGTTGTGTATGAACTCTCTACCCTTTGCCGATTTGAGTTGTTTTTCCCGTATCATGGCCTCTTTCTTAGAATTAAAAGTTTCATGATAGGCTAATTTCCAGGGTTGAAAATTTTTCGTCCATCCTTTGTTTTTAGGGTGGTTGTGCGCGATAATCCTGTTTTGTAAATCGGAAGAGTACCCGATATAAATTTTATCGAACTTTTCAGAATATAATACGTATGTGTAATACATGATATTTTGCAAAAAGAGGTAAAAAAAAGAGAACCGAAAATCGATTCTCTTTTTGTAGTAGCGGGAGCAGGACTTGAACCTACGACCTTCGGGTTATGAGCCCGACGAGCTACCAACTGCTCCATCCCGCAATGTCCGGTACATTTGTTTCCCAAATGCGGATGCAAATATAGA
>JAQIDF010000090.1 GCA_027858145.1 Prolixibacteraceae bacterium
GCATACCGAAGAAGACGAAATTGATCTTCTGGCGCTGGCCAAACAGCTGTGGAACGGACGTAAAACCATCATACGTGCCCTCATTATTGGTGCCATCGTGGGTGTTTTCGTCGCCCTCGTATCACCTAAAGAATACACTGTCAGCACCTCGCTCGTGCCGCAGGTTTCCGAAGGCAAATCAACATCACTGGGCGGGTTAAGCGGACTGGCATCCATGGCTGGTATCGACCTTAGCTCCATGAATTCCGGCCAATCGGTTATCTCACCCATAACCTTCCCCAAAATTGTGCAGTCGACTCCATACCAGCTCGAACTGATGAACAAACCCATCCGATTCGACGACGTTGAAGAACCCGTTTCGCTGTACACCTACTACACCGAAATCAGCACACCCGGTATTCTTTCGCTGGTAAAAAAATACACACTCCGGCTTCCCGGTGTCATCCTTAAGGCCATCCTTAAGGCCATCCGGGGCGAAGACGAAGAAACAACCGATGAGGAAGTGACAAGCTCAACAATTACCCTCACTAATGAAGAGCAATCACTGCGTAAAATGCTCTCCGGGGCACTCACCCTTACAGTAAATGAAAAAGAAGGCACCCTGTCGTTACAGGCCAAACTACCCGAGGCAAAGGCAGCGGCCGACCTGGCGCAACATGCCCTCGAACTGCTGCAGAAATACATCACCCAATACAAAATTGAAAAAGCCAAAGACAACCTGCAGTTCGTTCGCGAGCTTTACCACGAGAAAAAACAAGAGTTCGAAGCCGCACAGTCAGCACTGGCTGCCTATCGCGACCGCAATAAAAACATAACCAGCGCCATGGCACGCACCGAAGAACAACGCCTCGAAAGCGAGTACAACATCGCCTTCAACGTTTACTCCGAGCTTGCCAAGCAACTCGAGCAGGCACGCATCAAGGTGAAAGAAGACACCCCCGTGTTCTCCGTCATCGAGCCCGTGGTGGTGCCACGCGTAAGAAGCAAACCACAACGGACCATGATCCTCATCATCTGGCTCTTCCTGGCCGGCATCACCGGCGTGGGCATCATCTTCGTTCGCCACTACCTGCCCGAACTGAAAAAACGCTGGAATGAAACCGAATAAAACAACGAAAACCCAACCCGGTAAGAACTATATAAAACCATACAATAAACCACCATCGATGAAGCAACCCCTTGATACCTCTCACCCCGCAACAAAAAACAAGTATAGACGCAATTTATTGCTTCTCAACAAATTCACAAATAACTAATTCACCAATGACTAATGCTGGGCGTTTTAGCGACCAGTCCCTGCCGTCCCGAAAATCGGGAAACTTGCTTCGGGAACCAATTCACCAATGACTATTTTATTATGACCAATAACATCCACACAACATTCGACAAAATTAAAGACCGCAACGCCAAAGAAATATACCTCAAGCAACGCGGCAAGGTAATATGGTTCACCGGCCTCTCTGGCTCGGGTAAAACAACCCTGGCTAGCCTGCTCGAGAAACGGCTCTTCGAGTTCAACTACTTTTGCCAGATACTCGATGGCGACAACGTGCGCTCGGGCATCAACAAAAACCTTGTGTTTACCGATGCCGACCGCATCGAAAACATACGCCGTATAGCCGAAGTATCAAAACTGTTTATGAACTGCGGCATCATACTCATTTGTGCTTTTATCAGCCCCACAAACGAAATGCGTAACATGGCACGCGAAATTATTGGCGACGACGATTTCCTCGAAGTGTTTATCAATACCCCCCTTGGAGTTTGCGAACAACGCGACCCCAAAGGACTTTACAAAAAAGCACGGGCCGGCGAAATAAAAAACTTCACCGGTATAAGCGCACCATTCGAAGTACCCGAAAACCCGTTCCTCGAAGTTGAAAACACCAACCCCGACATGGACGAATCCGTACGACAAATGCTGCTCAAAATACTGCCCGAGATACGTTTCGACCCCACACAAAATTTATAAGAGGAAGGCAATCGAAAGCGATGGAAGGCAGTTGAAAACGGTGGAAGGCAATTGAAACACACTTAGGAACTCAGGAACCTTTTACTAATGACTACTAACTAATTCACTAAGGACTTAATGAAATATTAGAAATTGGTAACTCAGGTACTTAGGCACTTATGAACTCATGAACTTATAAACTCATGAACTTATGACCTTTTTATGACCGTAAAACCAAAACGACACCTCGCGAAAGCCTTAACATGGCGAATCATTGCCTCACTTACCACATTTTTAATTGGATGGTTAGTTACCGGCAATCTTAACTTTGGAATGGCCATAGGATTCGCCGATGTAGTCATCAAAATTGCTTTATACTACCTGCATGAAAGAGCATGGTATCATTCACAATTTGGAATTGTACATGACGAAGAAAAAGTAGCAGCAGAGGCAAAACTTCAAAACAATAAGAAAGAAAAACACAATATGACCGGTACCGAAGGATGAGATTGAGACTAAAAACTGTTCTTTACTAACAACTAATGACTTATTGACTACTGACCAATGCTGGACGTTTTAGCGACCAGTCCCTGCTTGTCCCGAAAATCGGGAAACTCGCTTCGGGAACTTAATAACAAATACCGTCCCGATGCTCGGGACAGCC
>JAQIDF010000107.1 GCA_027858145.1 Prolixibacteraceae bacterium
ACACGGGTAAGCTGTGTCATCAGCCCATTACGAATATAGCTGTCGTATTCCGCTTTGTGGGCTTCCATATCGGGTAGCAATCCAAGCTCAACAGTTTTCTTGTCGCCCATGTAATACAGGGCAAATAGGTCGGCACGAGTTTCTTCAATTGGGGCACCATAAGCTTTCAGCTCGTCGCCGGCCACACCGGGAAGTAGCTGTCCCGAGCCATGTCCCAGGCATTCGTGCAGGTCGGTGTGCAGGTTACCGGCCTGAAAACCGTATTTCCGTGCACGGTCAATTTCTTGTTGAGAGTAAGCAAACTCTTCAAGAAAACCATTACCTTTTGATGCCTGGTCGTATGCGTAGGTGATATTCTCGATGGTTACCGATTTTGAACCATGTTCTTTACGTATCCAGTCGGCATTGGGAAGATTGATACCAATTGGCGTGGCCGGGTAACAATCGCCCCCCAGCATTGCAGCAGTAATAACCTTGGCGGTTACGCCTTTCACTTTTTCCTTCTTGAAGCGTGGGTCAACCGGCGAGTGGTCTTCGAACCACTGCGCATTTTCGCTGATAATTTCAGTGCGGTATGTGGCTTCAATATTTTTAAAATTCACCACGCTCTCCCAACTGGCTTTCAAACCCAGCGGATCGCCATAGGTTTCGATAAATCCATTAATAAAATCGATACGCGAATCCTGATCGGCCAGCCATGCCACGTTATACTTGTCAAACGTTTCGAGGTTTCCGGTTTTATAATAGGAAATCAAATGCTCGACAACCTGTTTTTGTTTATCGTTTTCGACAACTGTAGCGGCTTTTTCGAGCCAATACACAATTTTCCCGATGGCTGCGGAATAAACTCCACCAACTTTCCAGACTTTCTCTACAAGCTTATCATCTTCTTTCTCGAGCCTGCTGTTGAGTCCGTACGAAATGGGCGTTTCATCATCCTGATCCTTCATCTTATCATAAAAAGCTTCAGCTTCGGTTTGTGTTACATTTTCGCCCCAGTAATTGTTGGCCGAAGTAGCAATAACATCTGCACCTGATGACTGGTTTACCCGTTTAGCATCAATTGCCGGGTCGAACATAACCGGCACAAGCGTTTCTTCAATATGCTTCTTACTTACAGGCAGTTTTGATTCATCAATGCCGGCAATCAGCGCAAGGAAATAATCACTGCCGAAACCAGGCTCAAACTTATCGGTTGAATAGTGGTGATGGATGCCATTTGAAAACCAAACCCGCTTCAAATACACTTCCAGCGCTTTGAAATCATCGGCAGATCGGTCACCATCATAGTTCCCGTAAATAGCCTCAAGCGTGCGCCGTATGGCCAGGTTGTGGCGGTAGTTCTGATCGAACATGATGTCGCGCCCTTCGATAGCCGCCTGTGAAAGGTAATACACCAGTTCTTTTTGTTTAGATGTAAGTTCTTCAAAACCCGGCACGGGGTACCTTAATATTTTAAGGTCGGCAAATTTTTCTACATTAAACTGAAAATCACTTTTCGTTTCTTTTTGGTCTTCTCCTGTTTTACAGCTTGCCATAAAAAATAATGTTAGTATGAATAATATTGATACTCGTTTCATCGTGTAAAATTTTTGTGTAATTGGAACATCAAAAATAACAATAAATGCTGAACTTTTCCCAACAACCAATTTTCCACATTCAATATACAACATCCGGTTTTCTTTTTATCTTTGCACAAATTTTTGAAAAGCGAATAAATTATGAGTATCAGAGAATTAAGTGAACAGGAGATCATCCGCCGCAATTCATTGAAAAAGTTACGCGAAATGGGCATCGAGCCCTACCCCGCTGCCGAGTATAAAACCACACACCATACCGAACAAATAAAACAGGAATTTGAACAGGACGAAGATCGCCTGAAAGATGTCTCAATCGCCGGACGAATCATGAGCCGACGAATCATGGGCAAAGCCTCATTTGTTGAATTGCAAGATGAAAACAGCCGCATTCAGGTTTATTTCAACCGCGATGAAATCTGCCCCGGAGAAGATAAAACCTTATACAACGAAGTATTTAAAAAGTTACTCGACATAGGTGATATCATTGGCGTTAGGGGCTATGTGTTCCGCACGCAAATGGGCGAAATAACCGTACACGTGAAAGAATTTACAATTCTCAGCAAGTCAATTCGACCCTTGCCGGTTGTAAAAGAAAAAGACGGGGTTGCCCACCATGCATTTACCGATGCTGAAATGCGTTACCGTCAGCGCTATGTCGACCTGATTGTAAACCCCAAGACCCGTGAACATTTTAAAAAGCGCACAACCATCATGAACACAATGCGCCAGATGTTTAACGAAAATGATTACCTGGAGGTTGAAACACCAATATTGCAACCCATACCCGGAGGAGCCGCTGCCCGCCCGTTTACCACGCATCATAACTCACTCGACATGCCCTTATACATGCGCATTGCGAACGAGTTGTACTTAAAAAGGCTGATTGTTGGCGGATACGAAGGCGTGTATGAGTTTGCCAAAGATTTCCGCAACGAGGGAATGGACCGCACACACAACCCGGAATTCACCGTTATGGAAATTTACGTGGCCTACAAGGACTACAACTGGATGATGAAGTTTACCGAAGAGATGATTGAGCGTATTGCACTCGATTTACATGGCAAAACAGAAGTTCAGGTAGGCGACAAAGTAATTGACTTTAAGCGCCCGTTCAAACGCATCAGCATGCTCGATTCAATTAAAGAGCATACCGGCATTGACATAAGCGAAATGAACGAAGCTGAACTCCGCGAGGTTTGCAAGAAATTAGACATTGAAGTAAACGAAACAATGGGCAAAGGAAAACTCATTGACGAAATATTTGGCGAGAAATGTGAAAGCAGCTACATACAACCAACTTTTATAACCGACTACCCGGTTGAAATGTCGCCACTTTGCAAAAAACACCGCGAAAATCCTGAGCTAACCGAACGTTTCGAGTTAATGGTAAACGGCAAAGAACTTTGCAATGCCTATTCCGAGCTAAACGACCCGATCGATCAGCTGGAACGTTTCCAGGAACAATTAACATTATCTGAAAAAGGTGATGATGAAGCCATGTTCATTGATACAGATTTTGTTCGTGCCCTTGAGTACGGAATGCCTCCTACATCGGGTATGGGTATAGGTATTGACCGTTTGGTGATGTTAATGACAAACCAGGCATCGATACAAGATGTTTTGTTTTTCCCACAAATGAAACCCGAGAAGAAAACAGTTCAACTTACCGACGAAGAAAAAACGATAATAAATTTGTTAAAACAACAATCGCCGGTTGATTTAAACGAGTTAAAAGCCCAAACAGGACTTAGCAACAAAAAGTGGGATAAAGCCATTAAAGGGCTGACAAAAAACAAACTTGCCAATGTAAATAATGGCGACGAAGGGTTAACAGTTGAAATAGTGAATTAATAAGGATTATAACATAAAAAAAACCGGACTGAAGCCCGGTTTTTTTTATGTTATGATCAAATTTATTAACCTATCGTAATACAAGTTTTTCTTCTTCAACAAAATGACGATAAGATTTATAACCAATATTCTCGCCATTTGAATTTTTTTCAGGAAAAGATATCTGATAACAATCTACCAAATGGTCAACTACAAATGAAATGGTATCGGTTGGATTTTCATTATCTGTAAAAAGGAATCTTTCATATTCTAATTCTCCGTTATACTCTTCTCTTATGTAATCAACTTTAGTAACTTCTTTTTTTGAAAACACCCTACCATTATCGTATAATAATTTCAAAACAGAACCATCAAAATTTACATTTACCGGCTTTGCATGATAATAATTATCAAAAAACATATCATATAAAGGAGTCATTGGTGTTGACATAGCTTCTTTTTCAACCCGGTACTCAACGGGGAAATAAGATTGTGAAAAACTACTTGCAGCAATCGAGATGAAAAATAGTATGAATAGTACTCTCAATTTCATTGTTTAATATTTTTGGTGTTTTGTTGTGTTTTAGTTTAATTCCAATACAAATAGACAAAAAATAAATCGATTAACAATCAAGTCTTTAGGTGCTTTTGATTAAATGCCATTTTGTGTTGACGAACGTCAATTGTAGTTATATAAAAGCATAAACATTAATTTAACATTGGCCGTATTAAGCATTTTTCACATTCATAACCCGGCTTTTCTGTAAGCGGACATGTATATCAAAAATGATTTTTGTACTTTTGCCACTCACCAAAGCAACAAATAATTGCATGTTATCAAACGCTAAAATAGGTATTATCGGAAGCGGGAGCTGGGCCACAGCCCTGGCAAAAATTTTGCTGACAAATGTTCAGTCTATTAACTGGTACTTTCGAAATCCCGACAACATTGACTTTATTAAAAAGTATAGTCATAACCCAAACTATCTGGGCGACGTTTATTTCGATACAGAGCGCATAAATTTCTACAACGATATAAATAAAATTGCCAAACATTCTGACATACTCATATTTGTTATTCCCTCGGCTTTTTTAAAAGACGGACTAAAGAAACTCAAGGTTGATATCAGCGGGAAGTTTATTATATCAGCCATAAAAGGTATTGTACCCGATGATAACTTGATAGTAGGTAAATTTTTCAACAAGGCCTACGGTGTTCCCTTCGATTCAATTGGAATCATTGCCGGTCCATGCCATGCCGAAGAAGTTGCACTAGAAAGACTCTCTTATCTTACAATTGCATGTCCCGACGTAAAAAAGGCACGCTCGTTTGCCCTTTTAATTGAGTCGTCTTTTATTAAAGCCAATATCTCTGATGATATTTACGGGACAGAATACGCGTCGGTTCTTAAAAATATTTATGCTGTTGCAGCCGGTATATGCCACGGACTTCATTATGGCGATAATTTCCAGGCAGTACTTATTTCAAATGCCATACAGGAAATTAAGCGTTTTGTTGATAAAGTACATCCCATATCGCGCGATATAAAAGGATCGGCCTATCTGGGCGACTTGCTGGTGACAGCATTCTCGCAGTTCAGCCGTAACCGCCTGTTCGGAACAATGGTTGGAAAAGGCTACACCGTCCGCTCAGCACAATTTGAAATGCATATGGTTGCTGAAGGATATTATGCCGTTAAATGCATCAAAGAAATTAACGAAGAATATAATGTTAATATGCCCATCTGCGATGCAGTTTACAATATTTGCTATGAAAATATTTCACCAGCTATTGAAATACGACTTCTAACTGAAGACCTCAGATAAATTGCATTCCGAAAGAGTAAAATTCAATATAAAATAAAAGTAAAAAACAATAAACACATTTATAATATGACACTAATTAATTTAGACCTAAGCAAATCGTTTTCTAAAGCAAGTGGATTTGTTTCACCAGATGTTTTTGAGACATACAAAACTGAAACAGAAGAGTTAAACTCAACGCTTCATGAGAAGACCGGACGTGGAAGCGACTATGTAGGATGGGTTAATCTGCCCAATGAAATCAGCAACGATTTTTTAAGCGATGTTGAAACGACCGCTAAAAACTTACGCGACAAAAACATCGATGTATATATTGTCATCGGCATTGGTGGCTCTTATCTTGGTACCAAAGCTGTTATTGATGCACTGAACGACAATTTTTCACACCTGAAAGGTGACAAACCAGCAGTATTGTTTGCTGGTCAAAACATCAGCGAAGACTACCTGTCCGAATTACGCGACCTACTAAAAAATAAAGAATGGGCTACTTGTGTAATTTCAAAATCAGGAACAACAACCGAGCCTGCCCTGGCCTTTCGTGTATTAAAGCAAGACCTTGAAGAAAAATACGGAAAAGAAGAAGCAAAAAGCCGCATTTGTGCTGTAACCGATGCCTCAAAAGGTGCGCTTAAAACACTGGCTGACGAAGAAGGATATAAAACGTTTGTAATACCCGACGATGTTGGTGGCCGTTATTCAGTACTCACTCCGGTAGGTTTAATACCAATAGCCGTTGCAGGGTTCGATATCAGGGCATTGGTTAACGGAGCCAAAGATATGGCCAAAGCTACTGGTGCAAAAGTTCCGTTTGAAAAAAACATTGCCTGCCAATATGCAGCTGCACGCCACGCTATGTATACAGAAGGGAAAAAAATTGAAATACTGGTGAACTACCAACCCAAACTTCACTACATGTCCGAATGGTGGAAACAACTTTATGGTGAAAGTGAAGGGAAAGACGGAAAAGGGATTTTCCCGGCATCTGTCGATTTTTCATCCGACCTGCACTCAATGGGACAATACATCCAGCAAGGTGAACGCCTGATGTTTGAAACAGTTATTTCTGTGAAAAATACAAATCGTGAAGTCATTATCCCCGAAGATGAAAACAACCTGGACAAACTGAATTACCTGGCCGGTAAAAACGTTGACTATGTTAATAAGATGGCCGAACTGGGAACACAAATTGCCCATGTTGACGGGGATGTTCCAAACATTAAAATAGAAATTGAAAAACTCGATGAATACAACCTCGGACAATTAATTTACTTTTTTGAGAAAGCCTGCGGAATTAGTGGTTACCTGATTAATGTAAACCCATTTGACCAGCCCGGTGTTGAAGCATACAAGAAAAATATGTTTGCACTGCTTGAAAAACCCGGATTCGAAACAGAAACAAAAATGTTAAAAGGACGAATTTGGAAAGCCCAGGTTGTCGATTTATAATAATCAATTACACGACAATTTTTTTTAAAATGAAGATCAAAAATTTATTTCTTCTTGTGCCCGCATTACTTATTGCATTCTCGGCACAAGCTGACGAAGGCATGTGGTTACCCTCGTTAGTGAACAAAGTTAACATTGAAAAAATGCGCGAGATGGGCGCAAAACTAACTGCCGATGACATTTACAGCATCAACAACTCGAGTATAAAAGATGCTGTAATATCACTAAACGGCGGATCATGTACCGGCGAACTGGTTTCAGATCAGGGACTGTTTCTAACTAACCACCATTGTGGTTACGGACAGATACAACAACACTCAACCGAAGAAAACAACTACCTGCGCGACGGTTTTTGGGCACCCACCAAAGCCGACGAACTTTCCAATCCGGGTATGTTTGTTTCATTTCTTATTCGCGTTGATGATGTTACCGATCAGGTTTTAGCCAATGTAACCGACAACATGAATGAAGAAACCCGTAACGACAGCATCCAGAATGCCATTTTCCGCGTTCGGAATAATACTGAAGTTGATTCAACACATCACATCAGCATTAAAAGCTTTTATAGGGGCAATCAATATTTGATGCTTGAATATGAAACATACCGCGATGTACGTTTGGCAGGAGCGCCTCCTCATTTTATAGGTAAATTTGGCGGCGATACCGACAACTGGATGTGGCCACGCCATACCGGCGACTTCTCTATGTTCCGCATCTACACTGCACCAGATGGAACGCCGGCTGAATATGCTGAAGAAAACATTCCATTGAAACCACGTCATCATTTCCCGGTTTCATTAAAAGGATATACTGAAAACGACTTTGCAATGGTTATGGGATATCCTGGTTCAACCAACCGATACCTTACTTCGGATGGCGTGGAACACACCATGAACATTATTAACCAGACTCGTATTAATGTTCGTAAAGCCAAGCTCGATATCATCAGGGCTTACATGGCCACAAGCGACAAAGCAACCATCCAGTATGCCAGCAAACATGCCCGTAGCTCTAACTATTACAAATACAGCATCGGGCAAAACCGCGGACTGGAAAGATTAGAGGTTGTTGCCCAAAAGAAAAAAGTAGAAGAAGATTTTCAAAATTGGGCAAACCAAAATGATGAGCGACGTGAAAAATATGGTGAAGCTTTGAGCCTCATCGAAGAAGCTTATAACGACACTGAAGATGACAAAGCATTATATTATTTATCGGAATCTTTCCTGAGAGGACCGGAAATCTTTTTACTGGCATACCGGTATAAAAACCTGAACGGATTGCTTGATGATGCAAAAGAAAATGAAGAAGCAATAAAAAGTGCGACTTCAAACTTAAAAGAAAGAGCCGAAAAGTTTTTCAAAGATTACAATGCAGCAACCGACGAAAAAATAGCTGCCGCACTCACTGAAATTTATTCAAAAAATATTAGTGAAAATTATCATCCTGAATTTATTTCAACCATAACAGGCAGGTATAACAACGATTATGAAAAATGGGCTGAAAAAATCTTCAGAAAAAGCATTTTCACTGATCAGGAATCACTATTCGATTTTCTGGATAATCCGAAACAACGTAAGCTCGAAAAGGATCCTGTATTTGTTGCTGCCAAAGAAATTATGAAAGTACGCCAACAGGCCCGTGATGACAACGAACCTGAAAAGACTAAACTAGACCGCGGTTATCGCCTGTTCATAAACGGCTTATTAACTATGAACGGCACTGAAAATTATTACCCCGATGCCAACTCGACCATGCGTTTAACAAGCGGCATCATTTCAGGTTACGAACCCCGCGATGCAGTTAGCTATAACTATTACACTACTCTTGACGGCTACATTGAGAAAACAATACCCGGCGACCGTGAGTTTGATGTATGGCCACGTATGAAAGAACTGCATGATAATAAAGAATTTGGCCGGTATGCCGCTAAAGACGGCTCACTGCACACATGTTTTATATCAAACAATGACATTACCGGTGGCAACTCCGGAAGTCCGGTTATTAACGGCAACGGCGAGCTTATCGGAATTGCTTTTGATGGCAACTGGGAAGCTATGAGCGGCGACATAGCCTTCGAACCCGAACTACAAAAGTGCATCAATGTTGACATTCGTTATGTACTGTGGGTTATTGACACTTTTGCCGGTGCCACTCATCTGGTCGACGAAATGACATTAGTAGAATAATTATTGAAATACGATAAAATCATAAAGGCTGCCATAAACAACTGGCAGCCTTTTTTTAGCAAATTTTACACATTTTTGCATTCTTTAGTGCATCTTCGTAAAAAACCAATCAGTTTACGCATCTTTTTTCATATTTTTGAAGCCGTTTTTAAAACAGAATACTGATATTTTAAAAGCGACGTTAATAATAAACAATCAGGGTAATAGTAGCCCCGGCTAACAAAACACATTTGTCACACAAAGTAACCATATATACCGATGGCGCTTCAAGCGGAAACCCCGGCCCCGGAGGCTACGGCACTCTGTTATTATCGGGCAAACACCGCAAAGAGTTAGCTCAGGGTTTTCAACGCACAACCAACAACCGCATGGAGTTACTGGCTGTAATCGTTGGACTTGAAGCCCTCAAAACTGACAATTGCGAGGTCACCATCTATACCGATTCAAAGTATGTTGCCGATGCCGTTAATAAAGGGTGGGTTTTTTCGTGGGTGAAAAAACATTTTAAAGGGAAAAAAAATCCTGACCTTTGGATGCGTTTTCTCAACATTTATAAAAAACACAATATTAAATTTGTGTGGGTAAAAGGCCACGCCAATATCCCCGGGAATGAACGTTGTGACCAACTTGCCGTTGAAGCATCTCAAAAACCCGGACTGCTTGAAGACACAGGGTACACCGAACAACAA
>JAQIDF010000173.1 GCA_027858145.1 Prolixibacteraceae bacterium
AAAGTTATCAAGCGCGATATTTATCGCAACAATGGTAAAATATCGATGGGCGAAGTAGTGCGCATGGTTTCTGAAAAAACCGAGGGCAATGCTGTTTGTGTTTCCGATGTGGGTCAGCACCAGATGATTGCTGCTCGTTATTTTAAATTTAACCAAACTAAAAGTGTGGTTACATCGGGCGGACTCGGAACCATGGGATTTGGCCTTCCGGCTGCCGTTGGAGCACAGGTTGGACGTCCCGACCGTACCGTGGTTACTTTTATTGGCGATGGTGGTTTCCAAATGACCATGCAGGAGCTTGGAACCATAGCGCAGGAGAAAATCCCGGTAAAGGTAATTATACTGAATAATAACTTTCTGGGAATGGTACGCCAATGGCAGGAATTGTTCTTCGAGGGCAGGTATTCATTTACCGAACTGAAAAACCCCGATTTTGTACATCTCTCAGGAGCGTTCGGCATTCCTTCAAAACGAATAGAAAAAGGTGCCGACCTTGAAGCTGCCATTGCCGAAATGATTGACACCGATGGTCCGTACCTTTTAGAAGTACATGTTGAGAAAGAAGATAATGTTTTTCCAATGGTGGCTACTGGTGCCAGTGTTTCGGATATCATGCTTGAAGCACCAACCAAAAAGTAAGTAATATAGAGATAAATTCTGATGATGAGCTATTTTGTCTCACATCTAAAAATCTCACATCTAAAATCTATAGAGGATGAAACAAGAATATATCATATCGGCATATACCGAAAATCATATCGGAATGCTAAACCGGATAACCATCATTTTTACCCGGCGCAAAGTAAACATCGAAAGTTTAACTGTTTCGGAATCGGCAATTAAGGGTATCAGTAAATTTACAATTGTCATAAATTCTACACCCGAGCAGGCAGCTAAAATAGTAAATCAAATCGAAAAGCAGGTGGATGTACTCAAAGCTTTCTACAACACCAACGACGAAATGATATTCCAGGAAATTGCGCTTTACAAAGTTTCAACCAAAGCACTTACAGCCGGAAACAAAATTGAATCGCTGGTACGCAAGCACAATGCCCGTATTCTCGAAATCACCGACGAATACACGGTGATTGAAAAAACCGGACATAACGACGAAACACAACAATTTTTCGAAGAGCTGAACGAATTTAAAGTCATGCAGTTCATCCGGTCAGGCCGTATTGCTATCACCCGCTCGTCAGTTGAGCGACTGTCAAATTTCCTTGCCGAGCGCGAAAAGATACTGTCATCGATTGATGTGAATTAGCAAATATTGGAGAATTAATAATTCAGATTGCTGTCTGCATTAGCAGGCAGCAATTTTTATTTGCAATCAATGTTAATTGAAAATTGAAGAAGCAGCAACATGCTCTTTTTATATTTTTTGTGCTTGATATCCGTCAGCTAAAGCAGACGGCAATTCATATCCTACTTGTAAGTTCCAGAGTATAAGCTTTCATTCTCGAAGCTTTGCTTGTTGAAATTTAGAGATACAGCACCATGCTCTCTTCATATTAATTGTGCTTGATATCCTTCAGCTGAAGCAGACGGCAATTCATATCTCAGCATTTAAGTTTCTGTCCATATTTTTTTCATTCTCGAAGCTTCGGTTGTTGAAAATTAGAGATACAGCAACATGCTCTCTTCATATGAATTGCCGTTCGGCTTCAGCCAACGGAACAAAGATTAAATTCAATTCATATCTCAGCAATTAAGCTTCAGTGTATATTTTTTTCATTCTCGAAGATTTGTTTGTTGAAATTTATGAATACAGCAACATGCACTCTTCATATGAATTGTACTTGATATCCGTCAGCTGATTCCGATGCATATCGGAAGACGACAATTCATATCCTACCTGTTAAGTTTTTGTGTGTAATTTTTCATCATCGGAGCTTCGATTGTTGAAATTTAGAGAAATAGCAACATGTTCTCTTCATATGAATTGCCGTTTGGCTTTAGCCAACGGAACAAAGATTAAATTTAATTCATATCCCAGCATTCCAGTTCTGTCCATAAATTCTCTTCATTCTCGAAGCTTTGCTTGTTGAAAATTATGAGATACAGCAACATGTACTCTTCATATGAATTGTGCTTGATATCCATCAGCTAAAGCAGACGGCAATTCATATCCTGCTTGTAAGTTGCAGTGTGTAAGGATTTTCATCCTCGAAGCTTCG
>JAQIDF010000202.1 GCA_027858145.1 Prolixibacteraceae bacterium
TTATTTCAACAAAGTTCACCCCGATTTTTCGAACAACCTGCTGAATGCCTATCCGGGCATCACACCCGAAGAATTAAAACTTTCATATTTACTTCGGTTGAATATGAGCTCAAAAGATATTGCTGAAATCACCAACAAAGAGATACACAGTATCGACATAGCCCGTTACCGTTTAAGGAAAAAACTCAACCTTGAACGGAACGAGAAGTTACAGGACTTTTTAATGCAGTTTTAGTGCATTTTTTGTTCCCGTTTCCCGAAACATTTTTGGCGATTGCCCTTTATTTTTAATGACACGGTTGATATATATAATATCATCAAAACAACAGAATATGTAATTTCGGCAATAGGTTTATGGGGCTCTTTCTTAAGATAATCATTGAAATACTCAATTATATTGATAAATACATAACACATAATGGACATGAAAACAATCAAGTTTGTAATAATCTTAAGCCTGCTTTTTAATTTTGTATCTGCCCGGGAAAAAAAACCCGTCTATCTTGACGAAACCAAACCCATCGAAGAGCGCGTAGAAGATGCACTTTCTCGCATGACATTGAATGAAAAAATTGCTATTATCCATGCGCAGTCGAAGTTTAGTTCGCCCGGAGTTGCCCGTCTGGGAATTCCGGAGTTATGGATGTCTGATGGCCCCCACGGTATTCGTCCCGAGGTGCTTTGGGATGAATGGGAACAGGCAGGATGGACTAACGACTCCTGTATAGCTTTCCCGGCGCTTACCTGTCTGGCTTCTACCTGGAACGAGGATTTGTCACTCCTTTACGGACAATCAATTGGTGAGGAAGCCCGCTATCGTGAAAAAGATGTATTGTTGGGACCCGGTATTAATATCTATCGATCTCCACTCAATGGTCGCAACTTCGAATACATGGGGGAAGATCCTTATCTGGCTTCCCAGATAGTAGTTCCCTATATTAAGGGCGTTCAGCAAAATGGTGTCGCTGCCTGTGTGAAGCACTATGCACTAAACAATCAGGAAACCGATCGCCATACCATTAATGTAAATGTGGATGACCGTGCATTGTACGAAATTTATCTTCCCGCTTTTAAAGCTGCTGTCCAGAAGGGTGGCGCCTGGGCTATTATGGGTTCTTACAACCGGTATCAAAACCAGCAGGGATGCCACAACGAGCGCCTGCTTTTAGAAATACTTCGTAACGAGTGGGGTTTTGACGGAGCGGTAGTTTCAGACTGGGGTGGTGTACACAACACTATGGAAGCCATAAAAAACGGACTCGACCTGGAGTTTGGTACATGGACAGACGGATTGACCATGGGAGCTACCAACTCTTACGACAACTATCATTTCGCTAGTTCTTACCTTGAATTGATTAAAAAAGGAGAGGTTGGAACCGAAGAACTTGATCAAAAAGTGCGTAATGTTTTGCGTCTGAATTTCCGTACTGCCATGAACCGTATTAAGCCTTGGGGTTCAATGGGCAGCCCTGAGCATGCCGCTGCTGCCCGGAAAATTGCTGAAGAGGGAATCGTGCTTCTGAAAAATGAAAAGAATACACTGCCCATCGATTTGAACAAAACTGAAAAAATTGCTGTCATCGGAGAAAATGCCATTAAAATGATGACTGTGGGTGGAGGAAGTTCTTCTTTGAAGGCTTTGTATGAAATCTCTCCTTTGGATGGCATCAAAAAACGTATCGGAGACCTTGCACAAGTTGTTTATGCACGTGGATATGTGGGAGATGCCAGCGGAAGCTACAATGGTGTTGTAACCGGGCAGGATTTATCCGACGACCGTTCGCCTGAAGAACTGACTAAAGAAGCCCTTGAAGTTGCTGAAGATGCAGATGTAGTGATATTTGTGGGTGGCCTGAATAAAAGCCAGCATCAGGATAGTGAAGGTGCCGACCGCCTGAGTTTGGATTTACCTTACAATCAGGATGAACTTATTCGTAAACTGGCAGATACCAATAAAAGTATGGTGGTGGTAAATATTTCCGGGAATGCTGTAGCCATGCCATGGGTGAATGACGTTCAGGCCATTGTTCAGGGATGGTTCCTGGGTTCTGAAACCGGAAATGCACTGGCCTCAGTACTAGTTGGTGATGCTAACCCTTCAGGAAAACTTCCATTTACCTTTCCTGTGAAACTGGAAGATAATTCCGCTCATTCTATAGGTGAATTTCCAGGAAAAGACGGGCAGGTACATTACAAAGAAAGCATCTTTGTAGGGTACAGATGGCAGGAGAAAGAGAATATCGAACCACTCTTTAGCTTTGGTCATGGTTTGAGCTATACTACTTTCAAGTATGGAAAAGTTACTACCGATAAAAAAGAGATGACCATGGAAGGAAAGATAACTTTTTCAGTAGATGTTACAAATTCCGGTATGCGGGAAGGAGCTGAGGTTGTGCAGTTATACATTCGCGATGTGAAATCCTCTTTAACTCGCCCCATGAAGGAACTGAAAGCCTTTGAAAAGGCTACACTACACCCCGGAGAGACAAAATCCGTCACTTTCACCATCGACAAATCTGCCTTAAGCTTTTTTGATGCTGATAAACACGAGTGGGTTGCTGAACCGGGCAACTTTGAGGCCATTATAGGAGCCTCATCAGCTGAAGTAAAAAGCAAAACCACTTTTATACTGAAGTAAACAGGAACGAGAAACAAAAAACATAGTTAAAAGTACTCATTTTACCAGTTTTAAGGATACAAAGCGGCATTATGAGATTCTTATTTCGGGTATATGTTGCTGGCAATGCTCATCGGTTTTACACTGATTCCGGTTTCTGGATCCATGGATATCAGGGGATGGTGTGAGATATATACCTTTTCGTAAATGGCTGTCCCAACGTTTTATGAACCGGGTTGCAAAAATTCACTAAGCAGCATTTTCAACAAATCATTCTATGATATAAAAAAGAATGCATTTTTCAATATTACATACAAGGTCATGAAAAAGAAAACAAACAACACCATGTGTATTAGATTTTCGGGTTTATATTTACCGGCAGAAATGTCAAATAAAACAACAATAACAAATCATGAAACAAATTTTTATTTTTTTACTGGCAATTGCGACTTTGTTTTCTTGTACTAACAAAGAAACAACGAAGCCGGCAATTCCAAAAGATGAAGAGATTGAGCAAAAAGTTGAAGCCCATCTTCAAAAGATGACACTCGAAGAAAAAATCGGGCAAATGACCCAACTGACTATTAATGTATTGGGAGAACCCGGCTCAGCTCTCCGGGACGACTTTCAAGTAAGCGAGGCTATGTTGGATACCGTTATTAGAATTTACAAGGTTGGTTCTATACTTAACACACCAGGAGTAGCACAAACCCGCGAAAAATGGCATGAAATCATCAGTAAAATACAGGAAAAATCGATGGAAGAAATTGGTATCCCCTGTATTTACGGACTAGACCAAATTCACGGTTCAACTTATATTCTTGATGGAACCATGTTCCCTCAGACATTGAACATGGGAGCTACCTTTAACCGCTCTTTGGTTCGCAGGGGTGGTGAAATAACAGCTTACGAAACAAAAGCCGGAAGTGTACCCTGGACTTTTGCCCCAACGGTTGACCTGGGGCGGGATGCCCGCTGGCCACGCATGTGGGAGAATTTTGGTGAAGATGCTTATGTAAATGCCCAGATGGGACGTGAAGCGGTAATCGGTCATCAGGGGGAAAGCCCTAATGAAATAGGTAAAGAGCAAATTGCTGTTTGTATGAAACACTATATGGGTTATGGAACTCCTTTCTCAGGAAAAGACCGTACACCAGCCATTATCAGTGAACGCCAGCTGCGCGAAAAACATTTTGCACCTTACCTCGAAGCCATTAAGGCCGGAGCTTTATCTGTTATGGGAAACTCAGCTTCGATAAACGGAATGCCGGTACATGCAAGCTACGAACTGCTCACTGAATGGCTTAAAGAAGACTTAAACTGGGATGGTATGATTGTGACCGACTGGGCTGACATCAATAACCTTTATACACGTGAAAAAGTTGCCAAGGACAAAAAAGAAGCCATTAAAATGGCCATCAATGCAGGTATTGACATGGCCATGGAACCCTATAGTTGGGATTTTTGTGTTCTTCTTAAAGAATTAGTAGAAGAAGACGAAGTAAAAATGAGCCGTATTGATGATGCGGTGCGCCGCGTTCTGCGTATGAAATATCGTTTGGGACTTTTTGAAACACCTGTTTACGAAGTTGAAGATTTCCCATTGTTTGGGGGTGAAAAATTTGGAAAAGCTGCATTGCAGGCTGCCGAAGAATCTATCGTGTTGTTGAAAAACGAAGATGATATTCTGCCACTAACCGATGGAAAAAAGATTTTGGTTACGGGTCCCAACGCCAACTCCATGCGTACTCTTAACGGCGGATGGTCGTATACCTGGCAGGGAAAAGGTGCCGACATGTTTGCTGCCAAGCATAACACCATTCAAGAAGCTCTTACTTCGAAATTTGGTAGCAAAAACGTAGTTTATGAGCCTGGGGTAACCTATAACAATGATGGTGAGTACTGGGAAGAAAACGATCCCGAAATTACAAAGGCTGTTGCTGCTGCCCTTGGTGTTGATGTGATTTTTGCCTGCATTGGCGAGAATTCTTATTGCGAAACCCCCGGAAACCTTACAGACCTTACATTATCAGAAAATCAACTCAATCTGGTAAAAGCACTCAGCAAAACCGGAAAACCTATTGTTTTGGTTATCAACAGTGGCCGCCCACGTGTAATCAGTAAAATTGAGCCATTAGCAAACGCTGTGGTAAATGTGATGCTTCCCGGTAATTTTGGTGGCGATGCACTGGCCAACCTGCTTAGTGGTGATGTGAATTTCAGCGGAAAGCTGCCATTCTCATATCCAAAAGCTGTAAACTCACTGGGCAGCTATGACTACAAACCAAGTGAGCAGACCGGAACCATGGAGGGTGCATACAATTACAACTCTCAAATATCGTTTCAGTGGGCATTTGGTTATGGCCTGAGCTACACCGATTTTGAATACAGCAATATATCTGTTGATAAAGCTTCATTTACAGCTAATGACGAATTGACTTTCAGCGTTGACGTAACCAACACCGGTGATGTAGCCGGCAAAGAGAGTGTATTGCTGTTTAGCAGCGATATGGTGGCATCACTTACTCCCGATGTTCGCCGCTTGCGCAATTTTGAGAAAGTTGAAATACAAGCCGGCGAAACCCAAACCGTTTCCATGACCATTAAAGGTTCAGACCTCGCATTTGTGGGGTCAGACGGAAAATGGATTCTGGAAGAAGGCGATTTTAAAATGCAAGCCGGCGATGAAGTTATAGATATCGTATGCAGCGAAACTAAAAAGTGGGAAACACCAAATATTTAAGTAAAAACTCACTTGCTTTAAAATGAATAATAAACGCCTTCAATCTTTTAAAGGCATAAGCATAAAAAAACCCAAGGAAAGCAACAAATTGCGATCCTTGGGTTTTTTATATTTAAGACATCTCACCTAAAACCCAAAGCCTCCAAAGTCGAATTCTTTCTTTTCGGCTTCTTCAAACATTTCAGCTTCTTCGTGTTCCACATTACCTTCAATAAAAATTGCTTTACCCGTTTCGGGGCAAATGTATTCACAACCGCCACAACCAATACAAATCGACTGATCGGTAACAGGGATTGTTAATGCCCCTTTATAAGGAACCATAGTAACAGCCTGTGTCGGGCAATGCTCGGCACAAGCTCCACAGTTCGTTTCATCGGTATAAACGATACAACTTTCTTTTTTAAAGATCACCTTACCTACCTGAGTAATATGTTTCTCTTCTACAGTTAGCGGCTGGATGGCCCCGTTTGGACAAACTTCTGAACAAATTGTGCAATCGTAATTACAAAAACCGTGTTGAAATCTCATTGTTGGCATCATAATACCCGACAATCCATACTCAGTAAATGCCGGCTCCAAAATATTCGAAGGACATTTGCTCACACATAAATGACACGATGTGCAGTAGTCCTTTAAATGTTTGATTCCTTTTGAACCGGGTGGAGTTAATGGTGTGAGTTTGTTAGCTGCCTCAACTCCTGTCACTTTTCCTGCCACTGTTGCTGGAATAGCAATGGTTGATAAAAGTGCAGTTGATAAAAACTTTCGTTTTCCTTCGTCAACCACATCGGGTTTTACTTCTTTGTTTTTACTTTTCCCAAAAGCAAAGGAGTATGAAATAGCATTCCTGTTGCAACTTTCAATACAATTGAAGCAGGTCACACATCTGCTGTGATCAATTTCCTGTTCTTTGCTATTAATGCAAAATGCTTTGCAGTTAAGCTCACATAAAGAACAACTATTACATTTACCGTGATCTAACCTCACTTTCAGTAACGAATATTTACTAAGGAAGCCCAATACAGTGCCAACCGGACAAATTGTATTACAGTAGGTTCTACCGTGTTTCCAGGCTAAATACCCGATGACAAGTAAAGTTACCAGTCCAATAATAAATGTAAAAGCACTGTAGATTGAAGCATCGGCCCTGTAAAATGTATAATTATCAAAACTTGTAAAAATAAATTCCAGCAAATTATTACCTAAAATGTAAACAGGACTGAAAACAGAAACCACCATTCGCCCGAAGGCACTATAAGGATCAAGTAACCCCAAAACCAATGGGAAACCAATAAAAAAGGTAACAACCACAACAGCCACGATCGACCATCGTAGTATAGTCTTTGCTTTTCGATAACGAAAACGTTTCTTTTTCTTTCGAAATAAACGTGCAATGCGGCCCACCAGATCCTGATAAATACCCATTGGACAAATAACCGAACAATAAACGCGCCCAAAAAAGAGAGCCAAAACGACCAATGAAATTATCCATATCACACTGAGTGATAAAATCGCCGGCACAAATTGAATTCGGGTTAAGAAATTCATTTGTTCAGGCATAAGATCAGCAAAGTCGAGAAAATAAACGGTTATAAATGTAAAGAACAGCACCGCAATGCTTATGCGTATTTTCTTCAACATCAATCGTTATATTTTAATTCGCTTTACGTTCAAACTCTCAAGGTTCATTGTTCCAATGTTGAGTTTCTGTCCGTTTGCCAGATGCTCAACTTGATCTAATGGCATTGATTCAATTTGATTGAAAAATTTAGCAGCAGCAGTATCAACTGCAACAATATCCTGAGACATAAACAGGCTCTTTGTAAGCACTACATCCGATTCAGATTTTCCGCGTGGACCGTTAGTCTTAAGCGTACGGTAAGCATCTACAACATTGAGCACAGGTTTTTTATCCAACGTACAGATATCTGCAATACATTGTTGCAAATCATTACTGTGGAAGAATCTGCGATCCCATACAATTCCCATGTGGTTTTTCATCGAAATCGATAAACGTGCACCACCATGATGCTTTAATACAGGAACATTGATCCAGATATCGCTGTCGAGAATTGCTTCATGTATTTTTGCTTCCTTCAATATTTTTCCTCTTGGAATTGAAACCGTGCGAAAATATGACTCTTGATTGGCTGGTACTATTTTAGCACCGGCATCTTTCGCGGCATTTTCAATTCCACTGTTTTTGTAGCATTTCACCCAATCGTCGCATGTATTGTCAAACACAACCACCTCATTGGCACCGGCATCAAAACATTGTTTCACAATCTCTCCGATTAAATCAGGATTTGTATTACCGGCAAGCTCAGGTATTTTATCCCATCCTATATTTGGTTTTATACAAACTTTATAACCCGGCTTAACAAAATTATCCATACCTCCCATTTCAGTAATTGCACGACGAAACATCTCATCAGCGTTTCCTCCCATTACAGCTACAAGATCAACCGGATTCCCATTTTGACTACCAAGATTCTGCGATAATACATGTACAGCCCCCCTGGCTGTTATTGTTGCCCCAAAACCGGCAACTGCTATTGCACTTAAAAATTTACGTCTGTCCATTTTGATTTGTTTTTGTTTCTACACCACTTTTACTTCACCAAATACTGCACGGCATTGGCCAAATAGATATATGACCCGCCTACAGTAATAACATATTCATTTTCTCCCCATAAGAAAGGCCAGTCTTCCATGTTCTCCGGATAATCAGGATCGAGTATCAAAACACCCGGAACAATACCACCCGGGATATAAGAAAAATCAGCCCTGTTCATTCCATACGACACTTTCTTTGTGTTTATCCCAGCACCTGAAACAAACGAAATGTTTGAATCTGGATGACATCCAAAGATATAATTCAAACCTTTAAAAACAAACTCTTTATCAATCACATCCGGAAAGTGTTTGTAGATCATAAAGTTTGTAATGGCCTGCCCAATAATCGTTCCATTCCCGGCCCATCCGCCTTCAGTGATAATAACACCAAAAGGATTAGCCTTACTGAAGCTCTCAAGTCCGCTGGCATATTCTATGGCTTGCGCTTTTACTTTTGCAATAAAGTCGTCATCCATGAGATGTAATGCCGGCATCAGGTTAAAAGCAAGGAAAGCAAAACCATTTTTAATTTCAGGCCACATTTCCTGAATCCTTTCGGCATATTGTACTTCTTCAGTTGCAATTAAAAGTTCAGCTGCTGCCCTTAGTTCTTCAAGCACCATTGGACCACCGGTTGTATTACCCACATAAAAAATGTCAGGTTCTTTTCCCTGTTCGTATTTCCATACACTTTGAGCAACTGTTAAACATTCATCAGCTAATGTGGGATTGTAGTTTTCGAGTGCCCTTGCCGATGCAGCCAGTGCTGCTGCCGAACCATAATTCAGCGGTGTTGATCTGCTGGTAAATGCCCAGCGATCGTCAAAAGTTCCGCTGTATTTTCCATCGGTTTCCAGGCTATCGAGTTCAGGGTTGAAAATTAGATTATCGGTCATGGTTAACCCATCGCCCAGGTGAGTATACTGCGATAACGAAGGCACAATAATACCAGGGATGGCATGCCCTACGGCACGATGCTGAGCCACAAGTCCCAGAGCACCATGTTCAATTTGCTGCAAAATATCGTTCTTACCATCCGGATGGTGAAGATCAACGTAACGGTTTCCCTGTTCAACTAAAGTCTGGTCACGGTAAATATCAAAATCCTCGTACGCATGCACCAGGTTCAAAACAGTATAATATTGCGACTGTGTGCGAATGTCATAATCACCTGCATCATACCACCCTCCTATATTAAGGCCAGGTATATGCTCTCCGGGTTCGTAAGGTGAATCGGTTGTTGGCCCCTGAGCAAACAAATCGAAATGCTCATGGTTTACAGGAGCCTGAAGGGCATCGTCGAGGTGAGAAGCGCCATGCCATACACGATAAGCTTCATTAACCAAAACGTGATCCATTTGAACCGGCATATAAATATCGAGCGTTGGATGCCAAATATCATCATAAACATTCTCTCCCACTCTAATGGCACCCGATTTTACATCGCCGTACATTATCTGATATAATCCGGGTTCAGTAACAGATGAAAAGTCGAAAAATCCATAGTTGTAGCGTTGATAGTAACCCCACTCAACAACTGGCGCTTTCATTATTTCTTTCAGCGAACCATTATCATTTAACCGATATAAAACAGCTTCGTCGAGCATTTTATCATTTTTGTCCAGCTCAATTACTGCCTTTTTATCTTGTGATGGATGATAACCAACCTGTGAATAGCTAATAACCGGCTCCCGCAACCATTCGTTTACCGAAGATGGTGTTAATTTCCACTCAATAACTTTCCCGGTTTGATTGTCCGGAATTAAACTTCTTAGTACCAGCCATCCGTTTTGTGCTTTGTTCCTTCCATCGAAAAACATTAGCTCATTTTCCGACTGAATTGTTATCCGACGTTGATCATCTTCGGGTGCCAAAACAAATTTATTACCAACACTCAGAGGTTCGGGTTCTGTTTTCAGGTTTTCATTAAGCGACATTGAACCGGCCGCATAATGAGGAACGATGAAAGGTTCATCGTCCATTAAATAGGTTTTTCCGAAATATGCCGCAGGAAGAAATTCAATATTAAACCCCGCTTTTCCAGTCATATCATCAGGCAA
>JAQIDF010000280.1 GCA_027858145.1 Prolixibacteraceae bacterium
TTTGCTTAAAACAAGCCTACTTTAAAAGTTAATCCTGCCGAATAGCTTCTGAGTGCATCCTTTGATACATTTTCAATATCGATATCGCTTGTGTACCTGTAAGTTGCAAAAGCAGCAATACGCAGCCATTTTGTAAAGTTAACTTCAAGTTCAATTCCGGGCTCGGCAACAAAATACACATCTTCAATGTCAGAATAAGGTTGAGTATGTGTGTCATCAGAAACAGGAGCTATTGCTCCGCCGCCAAGTAAAATAGGAAACGAAAGATGAACAGGTTTTCGAGATGCCAGAATAGGTTCGATAACAATACCACCATAGCCTCCGGCCAGGTATGACCTGTCATTGAACGAATTTTCCAACAGGTAATCTTCAATTTGATTGAGGTTGTTTACAAAACCTGTTCCTCCCAGGCCGATGCCAAACCATCGATCCATAATCCAGCATCCGCGTGATGAGAAAACCATCCCATCGGTGTTGTCGATGGGGGAGTATCCCACGGAAATAGCACCATAAAAGCCGTCGCGGTTACTGCGCTTGAAGATGGTCTGGATTTCATCGTCGTTGTTTTTTTCTTGTTCGTAATCGTCAATTTTAATGACTTGTTGTGCCATGGCAGGCATGGCCAATAGAAAAATAGTTAAGGCTAAAATTGTGTGTTTCATGGTTATTTCTGTTTAAATATTTTTAAAAATGAAGGATGGCACCCAGACAAATATCCCCGGGTGAAATGCTGAATATATTGGCTCCGCCATAGTCGAAAAACGGGCGGGCATCGATTGTTAAGGAAACCGGTATTTCAGTAAAATCATATGCGAGGCCCACAAGAGCATCGAGACCGGCAATGGGGGCTGAAAAATGGCGGTCGACACGGTTGTCGTATTCTTCTTTCCACCTAACATAACCGGCGTGGGCACCATAGCCGTAATAAAATGTCAGGTATTCCGGTAGCTCGGGCATTCTGTAGTGTCTGAAAATTTTCATCGCAGCTACATTCTGTCCACCGTTTCTGCTGGTTAGCATAAATCGGTACGATGACAGTCCGTCGTTAGGGATTTCATAAAAAATGCTACGGCTACTGCCGGTCCTTACCCCCAGTGACCGGTTGTAATTTTGAGCCGGAAGCAGTGCCGGAAGTAAAACAATAAAAAATAGTAAAAAGTGTTTCATGGCTATTTGTTGAATTTGATTATCGTTTCAGTATGCTGACATCCGATGCGTTTGTTTTTAAAATTACCCGTGGTTTAGATGTTTCAATTTTACCGGTTCGTCCTATATAGCGCATAATTTTTTCATTTGCATTGATGCGTTGTGTCGAATCAATCAAAGCTTCCATGGGCATACTTATATCTTTGTTGGTAGTTATATCGAAATTTACATCAGTTTCGCGGTTGAGGAATAGCTGAATGTTGGTTGAATTGGCATCTACCACAAGATGGTCAAAGCCGGGTTTTATGTTTTCGATGGTGAGGTCGCCATAATTCATGCGTACGTCCGATTTATTGGTAAATTCAGATATCGAGAAGTCTGTCCAGTTTGAAACAGTTTCAAAATCAGAGATTAAACGGATGCGGTAATCATCGCGCGATGAATTGACAAATAAGCTGGCAACCTCAGTGAGGGTAATGTTCGAAGTTTTGCTGTCGATGCGCAGCCGGCGTGCCGATGTGAGGTTCATGTCGCTGTAATACACTTCCAGCCGTCCGTTGTCAATATGGTTAATAATAGCATCGGCAAAGTTTACTTTCATATTTACATAACCATTCAGGTTGTGAGCTTTCAAGCGTCCATTGTCCATATTTAACGTTACATCGCCGTTATAATCGTCAATATAAATGTTACCGAATTTGTTCTTTACACGAAGGTCGAGGTTGTCAGGTATAGTGATTTTCATGTTGATCTCAACTTCGGTTTCACCAAATCCAATGGTTTCCTTTAGCTTCTTCAGTTCGTCGAGCAAACGGTTCTTGCTTTCACCAATTAGCGTGTTGATTACCACATAATGGCCCGATTGGGTGAGCTCGAAATCAATGTCTTTCATTTTCTGATGAATCTCATCGTAATTTCTTCCGGTAACTTCATAATCAATCTGAACCCACAGTGTGTCGCGATCCCAGGTTTTGATAACGATATCGCCGTATTTGTTGCCAATGTCAACAATCGTGCTGTTATCTACAACGAAGCCCCGTGAAATATGTTCCGACTCACTAACCTGAGCGGGCGCTGTTATGTTTGTTAATATTGAAAAAAGGATCAATACAATGGAATATTTGAGTGTAGTGTACATAGTGTTTGTGTTAATGTTGCAAATGGTTGCTCTTTTAAAGCTGAGCATTGGTAATTTTTTTAACATTGAACTTGAGTTAATACCCGGTTAACCATTTTAAGTTTTGTCCGGTTGTTTTGTATCATAGCTTCAATAACCTCTTTGTTGTAAAGGTTATCGTTCAGGTCATTTTCTAAATCTTTGTACATATTATCAAGCTCGTTCAAATCCGATTCAATGTCTTGTTTAAGTGCAGGGTAGATATCGTAGCATTTGTTGATTTCCTGAAGCTGGTTTGAAACTTCGCGGGCATAGTAAGCTTCGGTTTCAAGAAGCTGTTTAATTTCGGGGTCGGAAATGTTGGCGTACACCGGCATTTGTTGGTTTTTCGACATAAGCATAAAAGTTGATATTAAAGCGATAACCAATACCGCTGCTACGGCCGATGTAATTTTCCAGATTCGTGAAAAGCCTGTATGTTTCTTCTCCTCTAATGTCGATTCAATTTTATCCCACAATTCAGGTGTTGGTAGTTTTGAATCAAACTCGTCTCTGTGTTCGTGCACAAAATCTTCAAGCTTCTTCATAATATTGCTCCTTTAAAATTTCATATACTTTACGTTTTGCCCTCATGTACTGCGACTTCGATGTTGATTCGCTTATATCCAGTATTTGGGATATTTCAACATGGTCGTAACCTTCGAGCAGGTATAACGAAAAAACGATGCGCCCCCCCTCGGGCAGTTGTTCCATGGCTTGTTGTACATGAGCCGTTGTGAGCGGCAGTTCGTTTTCTTCGTAAGTGTCATCATAACGGTCGCCATAAAAATGCATGTCGTCGGTTAACTGTAACTCCACTTTTCTTTTTTGAATAGCATTGATACACGTGTTGATGACAATTCGTTTCAGCCATGCACCAAAAGTTGATTCGTACCTGAATGAATCAAGTTTTGAAAAGGCCTGAATAAAAGCTTCCTGCAAAATATCTTCGGCATCTTCGCGGTTGTTCATCATGCGGCAGCATATATTGAACATTGCTCGTGCATATAACTCGTACAATTGCCGGCGTGCTTTATTATCACCTTTTTTACTGGCTTCAATCAGCTTTTTGTGTATGTCTGTTTTTGTTCCCAATGCTTTTTATTTCCGTTATTAATGACAGGATGAAATTTAAAGGGTTGCAAAAAAGATTGCAATTGGTCACAAATTTGTCATCAAAAAGCAAATTTAACATTATAAATATAGGTGAGTAGAGGGAATTTGGCGGTAAAAAGCATTGTTGAACTTACGTTGAAAAAGTATAGAGGGCGGTGCAGCCATAATTGTGGTAAAAGTCGAAGATTATCTTTTTAGTTCAGCGAGAAACTATGCATCTTTGGGTGGTGTTATTGAAGTTGAAATAATTCGGTAGTTATTTGATTAAATCATCAAATAACAATGTGTCGTTACAAACGACAGGAGTAAGCCCCCTCGTTGCAAACGAGGGGGAGTAGGGGAGTAGGTATAATTATCGAGATTATGACATGGTAACTGATTGGAATATTAAAATATATGGGAACATCAATATACCCTAACGAGTATCTTTATATGTGTTATACTGATCAAGCAGATAAATGTAATACCTTTACAATGCCAACAAGTATAGTATTTATGGATGAAAATGACGCGGTAACTGTATTTGGGTTAAATCCTAGCATTGTAAACTGTGATTATAGGAGTTTTATAAAAGATCAAGGAAGTGGAGATATTGTATTTTCACCGTCCTTTCAATTTGATATTACTTGGTGAAAATAATGTACTATGTATTTAAGGGATTTAAATAAACGGATTAAAGATTTTGGATGGGATTTATCTAGGGCTTCTGGTAGAAAAAACACACGTTGGCTTGTCTCTTGCCTTTCTGGAAGTGAATATAAAAAGTATTGTAAAATAAAAACGGATTTAAAGAATTTATCTGAAAAGCATTTTTTGATAACGCAAAAAGCCAATAACTTACCTCGTAATGTTTGGTTGTATAGAAAATACAATTTTGAGATAGTTTTTTTATTACTTCTCTGATTTTATATTTGTCATTTATTCCTCTTTTTAAAGGGCGATTTTCAGTTTTTTTAGGGGTTTCTATTTTGATTTGGTATTTTACTAGTGAAGCGCTTTTGTTTAAATATAAGAGAGTAATGGCCTGTTTAATCGAAATACAAAAAGAAATTGAGAAATATCTATAATTTTTCTTGTTTTTCATGACAGTACCTCGCGCTATAGGGAGTTAACCACACATGCACCCTCTGCTCCCACCAAAAAGTATTGTTCAATAATTTGCGGCCCAAATGATAATTGGGGCGGATCGAACAAACCGCACTATGTTGTTCAAGAATCAATCCATCAACAAAAACAAACTATTCTGAAGGGAAGTGTACCCAATAATTAATTATTATATTGCACGCTTTTTAGTGGGAAACAAGAAATCCTATGTCAAATCATTAATATACAGAGAACTATGAAAATTAAAGCAACCCTTTTGTTATCGTTGCTATTGTTGGGCTTCACATTCAGTTATGCCCAATTGTCGAAAAATCCGAATAAATTTCTGGGCAACATTACTACTGCGTATTCTATTAGAAGTGATTTTAGTGATTACTGGAATCAGTTGACACCAGAGAATGAAACGAAATGGGCCTCGATAGAGGGAACCCGTGATGTTTACAATTGGGAAACCGTAGATAGGCAATATCAATATTGCAAGGACCACAATATTCCATTTAAGTTTCATACGCTTGTTTGGGGGTCTCAATATCCTGGTTGGATGGATAACCTTACCGAAAGCGAGCAATTAGAAGAAATTACGGAATGGTATGATGCTGTTGCCGAACGCTATCCCGATATTGAAT
This sequence comes from Prolixibacteraceae bacterium, assembly GCA_027858145.1. Classification (GTDB taxonomy): domain Bacteria; phylum Bacteroidota; class Bacteroidia; order Bacteroidales; family Prolixibacteraceae; genus Roseimarinus. The sequence continues at coordinate 5,149 of JAQIDF010000280.1, forward strand.
ATATTGATGTTGTAAACGAAGCGCTACCGAATCATGCCCCTGCACCTTTCAAAGACGCACTGGGTGGCGATGGTGAATCAGGATACGATTGGATTGTGGAGGCATTTGTAATGGCACGTGAACGATGGCCTAAAGCTGTGCTTATCTACAACGACTATAATACATTCCAATGGAATACCAATGGCTATATTGATTTACTTAATACAATAGTGGCGGCAGGTGCCCCTGTTGATGCTGCAGGTTGCCAGGCCCACGACCTAAATGATATGTCAGGTGCCAACTTCAAGAATGTTCTGGAAAAGATACACAATGAGACAGGGCTTCCGATCCTCATTTCAGAATACGATATTAATAAAGAAGATGACCAGGTGCAGTTGAAACGTTATAAGGAGCAAATCCCAATTATGTGGGAGGCTGATTATGTGGCAGGTGTAACGTTTTGGGGCTATGTTTATGGATCTACCTGGGTTGATCACTCGGGATTAATCAAAAATGGAGTTGAACGTCCCGCTTTAAAATGGCTTCGCGAATATATGCTGACAGATGAAGCAATAAACGCAAAGAGCCCGTTAATAGATGTTGGCAAATATGCATACATCAATGCTTCGTCAAATACGGTTGAAATCAATACCGAAACCACAATTAAGGCAAAGGCATACAGCGATGAGGACAGCATTTCAAAAATCGTGGTCTATGTGAATGATTCGTTGTTGGGTGAAAGTACTGAGCCTTCAATTGAATTGAAATGGACACCTGTGATAGCCGATGAATATACTTTTACATTGAAAGTACTGAACAGTGCCGACAGTATAATTATCGAGAAGAACTGCGAGGTTAGTGTTTACGAGCCAAGTACGCCATTTAACGATGAGCCAATATCTTTACCGGGGGTACTTGAAGTTGAAGACTTCAATAACGGCGCGAATGGCGTTGCATATAGTGATACCGACGATAAGAATGATGGCGGAGAATATCGCACCGATACTGGCGTTGATATTGACAGCAGTGCCGATGGCGGATATGTTGTTGGTTGGACTTCAACTGGCGAATGGTTAGAGTATACGGTAAACGTTGAAGAGGAACAGTTTCTGGATTGGTCGGCAAAAGTAGCATCAGGCTTAGAGGGGTCTGCATTCAGGATTTATATGGGTGATACCGACATTAGCGGTGAAATTTCTGTGCCACAAACTGCAGACAGTGATTGGTCGGTATATACCGAGGTTGAAGGGCGCACAAAAATTGCGATGCCGGAAGGTACATACAAATTGCGTTTGGTTATTGAGGGTTCATATTGTAATATCGACAAGGTAACTTTCAGTAGCGACCCAACAGCTGTTTACGATAGGAAAATTGACAAATTCGATGGTATTTATGACGTGTTTTCTGTTACGGGCATCCGCTGGGGGACTGTTGATGTTAACAATGGCAATATTTCAAACATGTCGGGCCGGTTGCCCAATGGAATTTACATACTACGAAGAGAAGATGGAAGTGGAGAAGCAAGGCGTATCGTGATACATTAAAACGTGAATCATTGAAATATGTGATAAGAAAATAGTTGTTGCATTTGGCAACATCGATATAGCGAGGTGTTAAAGTTGATTTTAACACCTC
>JAQIDF010000430.1 GCA_027858145.1 Prolixibacteraceae bacterium
TCTTATTTGTAATTTATATCTGCATTCAACAAACGTTCAACTTCTTCCACACTCATTTCTTTCCGTTTGGCATAATCCTCAACCTGGTCGCGGCTTATTTTGCCAACACCAAAATAAAATGAATCGGGGTGTGCAAAGTATTGTCCGCTAACCGATGCTGTTGGGTACATCGCAAAATTTTCGGTCAGCGATATGCCGGTACGATCGTTAGCTTCGAGCAAACGAAAAAGCTCTTGTTTTTCGCTGTGCTCGGGACATGCAGGGTATCCAAGTGCCGGACGGATGCCTTCGTATTTCATTTTCCAGACCTCTTCCTTGCTCAGATTTTCATCAGGCGCATAGCCCCACAGTTCCTTTCGCACCTTTATGTGCATAACTTCGGCAAAAGCCTCGGCCAAACGGTCGCTAAGTGTTTGCAGCAATATAGAACGATAATCGTCTCCATCATCCTTAGCTTCTTCAACCCATTTTTTCATGCCTATTCCGGTCGTTACAGCAAAACCACCAACGTAATCAATTTTTCCCGACTCTTTTGGTGCTACATAATCGCTCAGGCAGAAATTGGGTTTCCCGGGTTTCGGTTTCTCCTGCTGCCGCAGGTGATGATATTTACCAATCACCTCAGATCGCTGTTCATCGCTATATATTTCAACATCGTCGCCTGTTGAGTTCGCCGGCCAAAAACCAACTACCCCGTTAGCCTTAAACAGGTTACGCTCAACAATTTCATCGAGTAAAGTATTGGCTTCAGCAAATAATTTTCGGGCTTCGGCCCCCTGGCGTTCATCGGTTAATATCTTCGGAAACGTACCTTTCAACTCCCAGGCCATAAAGAAGAAAGTCCAGTCAATGTATTCGCGGATTTCTTCAAGCGAAAATCCCGGGAAACTTTTCACACCCAGGAACTTTGGCTTTCGGATTGGTGTTTCGTCCCAGTTGCAAGTAAATTTATTTTCGCGGGCCGCTTCAAGACTAATATATTCCCGCTTTTTGCGCCCAGCGTTTATTTCACGCAAGCGACTATATTCATCTTTCAACTCACTAAAAAAATCGTCGTTTTTGTTTGCCAACTTAGATGCCACACCGGCACTTAACGAGGCATCTTTAACATGCACAATGGGATGGTCGTATTCGGGAGCTACTTTAACAGCGGCATGCAATTTAGAAGTTGTAGCACCACCAATCATTACCGGCAAATCGAGCCCCCGCTGTTTCATCACTTTGGCAAAGTTCACCATCTCTTCGAGCGACGGGGTAATCAATCCGCTCAGGCCTATTACATCAACCTCTTCCTTCAGTGCCGTTTCAATAATTTTATCGGTAGGCACCATCACGCCCATATCAATTACCTCGAAGTTGTTACACGAAAGCACCACGCCCACAATGTTTTTACCAATATCGTGCACATCGCCCTTCACGGTTGCCATTAAAACTTTTTTTAGCTTTGTGGGTGCTGCATCTTTGTCTTTTTCTGCCTCGATAAACGGCAATAGGTGAGCTACAGCTTTTTTCATCACCCTTGCCGATTTAATAACCTGTGGCAAAAACATTTTCCCCGATCCAAACAACTCGCCTACAACATTCATCCCATTCATCAACGGGCCTTCAATAATGTTGAGTGTGGGTGAATAATCGGGCATTATTTCGTCCAGGTCCTCTACTATATAATCGGTAATACCCTTCACCAGGGCATGTTCAATACGTTTAACAGCCGGATATTCGCGCCACTCATCTTTCTTCACCTCAACTCCGCCTTGATCTTTCACTGTTTCTGCAAAATCAACCAGGCGCTCGGTAGCGTCAGAGCGTCGGTTTAAAACTACATCTTCGACCAGCTCCAGCAAGTCTTTTGGTATTTCATCGTAAATCTGCAACATACCGGGGTTTACAATCCCCATATCAAGACCAGCTTTTATGGCATGGTACAGAAATACCGAATGCATGGCTTCGCGCACCACGTTGTTCCCCCTGAAGGAGAAAGAAACGTTGCTGATTCCCCCGCTCACTTTGGCATGTGGCAGGTTTTCTTTAATCCAG